>NZ_JAVJRX010000019.1:0-69582 GCF_040219735.1 Coleofasciculus sp. G1-WW12-02
ACCGGAGGGGCAACCATACCCCTCCACCCCGAAAGGGGTATGCTTCTTAAACCGCTACCGCGTGTTCCTCCCTGGTCTAAAGCTTGCCCGATAAGCGAAGCGAAGGGACACAGGGTTTCCCACAACGAAGGATTTTTATGAGGAATTTCATTGGGGGGCAAGTTAAACTGAAATTTTGCACTCCAGCGAGCAATGGGGATTATTGGGAATAATCCAATGGAAAAACCCGGCTTTTTCACGAATACCCTGGTTTTTATTGAGAATCGTGCCAGATGGGAGCTAAGGTTCATCAAAAACCCTTTCTGGGGTTCATCCCACGACAAGATATGTCTTTTTGTGAGCAATCCTACATAGAAAGACTTATTCCCAAATAATTATTCTTAATTTTTAATACTATGGGTTGAGTGAAATCTGCCAGTGAAGACTGGATATTATAAACAAAATTGTTTAAGATAATAGTGTCACTCGCCAAGGCATTCACTGTTGAAGAGGATTATTATCGTGACTTGGCAACGTTACTACATTTATATAAGCTTATTTCTCCTCAGTCTGTTGTTGAACATCCTGCCGATTGAGGGGTTATCCGTGCAGGCGCAAGAGATTGCGCCGAGTAGAAGCCTATCTAGTCGTTCGATAGTGACGGTAAGATTCTCACCGCCACCGACAAGTGAGCAACCCTTACCCGGTAATCGGGAGGGGGGAGGGACTCGTGATGGCGGATGTCCTCAAGATGCTAAAGGACTCAATCTGGCGATTACTTCTGTAATGCCCGCGACTCACCAAGGATTGACCGTGGCTGAACGCCCGACCTTTTTTGTTTACGTTCCTAAAACCACGGCGAAGCAGGCACTCTTTGTGCTTAAGGATAAAAATGAAGATTATTATTACGAAACAACCTTGCCCATGCCCAAACAAGCAGGGATTCTCCGCGTAAACCTCCCGGATGAGGCATCAGGGCTAGAAGTTGGTAAAACGTATCATTGGTCATTTCTGATGATTTGTGGCGAGCAAGTCATGCCAGATAGTCCCGGAGTTCAAGGAGTGATTAGACGGATTAAGCCGAATGGAACATTAAATCAGCTAGACGGAGAACCTCTGCTGGAACAGGCTCTCCGGTATGGGGAAAATGGTATTTGGTTCGATACTCTGACAACCCTGGCTCAACTTAGACAATCTAATTCAGAGGATTCCTCCTTTCAAGTGGCTTGGGCAGACTTGTTAAAATCGGTAGGACTCGACGCGATCGCGACTCAACCCCTGGTTAATTAATAGGATGTAATGATGAAAATATCCCATCTGTAGGGGCGCACCGACGTGCGCCCTTTATCCAATGGTGTTTTTGCTGCCCCGATTCAACGCATTGAGTTGAGCTTGGGCTTTCTGTAGAGATTCATACCATTCCTTTTGCGGATCACTGTCGGCAACAATCCCCGCACCAACTTGTCCCCAAACCGTTGCCCCAGGTTGAGAATTGCCCGATTTACGATACAACAACGTGCGAATCAAAATATTTAAGTCCAGGTTTCCCCGCCAATCTAAATAACCGCAAGAACCATAAAATAAGTTGCGCTTGACAGGTTCAAGCTCTTCAATAATTTCCATACAGCGAACTTTCGGACAACCCGTAATGGTTCCCCCAGGAAATACACCGCGAATCAAGTCTATCGGGTCACACTTGGGGCTGAGTGTACCAATAATATTACTAACCAAGTGCATGACGTGGCTGTAGCGTTCAATACTAAGAAGTTCATTCACTTGTACAGTCCCCCATTCACAAACTCTGCCGATATCATTGCGCTCTAAGTCAACTAACATGATATGTTCGGCTCTTTCCTTAGTATTGGCAATTAACTCTTGGGCTAACTGTTCATCCTGAGTTGAATTAGCGCCCCGTTTTCGCGTTCCAGCAATCGGTCTAGTCTCAACTTTTTTGCCTGATAATTGAATCAATCGTTCAGGTGAACAGCTAATCATTGCCCCCCACGGAGTTTGCCAATAACTGGCAAAAGGGGAAGGATTGATCTGTTGCAACGCTCGATAGATTGACCAGCTATTCAAAGCAGTATACGCTTCAAACCGTAACGACAAATTTGCCTGAAAGATATCGCCAGCTTGAATATAGTTTTTCGCTTGCTGCACCGCTGCTATATAATCGTGCTGAGAGATTTGGAAAATAGGAGTAATGGGATTACTTTTGCCCGGTTTTGGTAAATCCTGTACTCCTATCTCTCTATCAGCTTGTTTTAGCTGACGTTGCAAGGAGTCAAGTTGAGCCGAATCTGTCGTCGCTAACCAGAGAACTTGCTGGTGATGATCTAGCACAGCAAAGGATTCCGGTTCATACCAGTAGGCGATGGGGAAAGGAAGGGAATCGGTGTTTAGTTGGGGGAGTTGCTCAATCTCCCAGGCTAAATCATATCCCAGCCATCCTAACCAACCCCCTGTAAAGGGAAGGAGAGCAGGAACCAGTGATTGAGCCTTTTGCACTTGAAGCAGGCGGCGTAGGAAGGGTAGAATGTCTCCCACAGACGGTGTCCAGAGCTGAGGTTGATGCTCAATAAAGCGAGGAAAACCCGCACAAATAGAATATCGAGCTAGATGGGTATTATTTGGCGTCACGGGGCTTTCTAGGAGAGTAGCAATGTGATAATTTTCAGCCAAGTTTCTTTCTAGAGCTGAATCTCCTGTGGGATGAAGAAATAGCGCCTCGAAGACGTGGGAACCACTACGCTTAGCCAAAGGAAGCTTGCGCCAATGCCAAGGTTGTATGGGTTTGAGGGAGGATGGGCTAGGGAGCATGTCAGGGGCGATGTCGGACAAGTTTTTTCCTTATTTTGCGCCTTTTGGTTACAATATTTTTATACATCAATCCTCTATAGACAATAACAATTTAGCAGTTTCCTGGGCGAGTCAATATACCTATACGTCTTTACGCTAATAATTCGGAAGCAATAGGTTAAACAGAACTTGATTGAAGAACCTGTGTCTATAAAATAGCGGCGATTTTTAAGCCAAAAGGTGATGAATGAATCGATAGCATTTTTCCAAACAGGGCTACCCGAAGGTCCAATTGTAGCGTTTACTATTCTGCTGTTAGTCAGTTTAACCATTCCGCCGTTGTTCGAGCGTCTGGGATTGCCTGGGTTAGTCGGATTGCTGTTGGCAGGAGTCATTCTGGGTTCCAATGGTTTGCAGCTATTGGATGGTGACAGCGAAACCATGAAGCTGCTATCAGATATCGGCAAAATTTACCTAATGTTTGTGGCTGGGCTAGAAATTGACTTGGTGCAGTTCCGCAAGAAAAAACATCGCTCCTTAGTTTTTGGATTAATGACCTTTATCGTACCACTTGTCACCAGTATGATGATTGGACGATTATTTGGTTTTGGGTGGAATACATCCCTGCTGATGGGTTCTTTATTTGCCTCCCATACTCTATTAGGGTATCCCATCGTCCAGCGCTTGGGTTTAGTTGAGAAAGAATCAGTCATTGTTACCATTGGCGCGACAATCTTTACCGATATTAGTGCGCTGCTTGTCCTAGCACTATGCGTTTCGATTAATGCGGGAGAGTTTTCTCTCTATAGTTTGATTCAGCAATTGGTTTCATTAGCCATTTACACAGCCATCGTTTTATTTGGCTTTGACTGGGTGGGGAAGGAACACTTTCGGCGGACGGGAGATGATGAGGGTAATCAGTTTTTGTTCGTACTTCTGGCGGTGTTTCTAGCGTCAGTGGGGGCGGAGATTATTCAGATTGATCAGATTGTTGGTGCATTTATGGCGGGTTTGGCGGTTAATGATGTGGTGGGAAACTCACCCGTTAAAGAAAAAGTGGAGTTTGTGGGCAGTGTTTTATTTATCCCCTTTTTCTTTGTAGACATGGGTTTACTCCTAGACATTCCCGTGTTTGTCGAAAGCCTCACCACCAGTTTTTGGCTAACCCTGGCAATTGTCGTGGGATTGCTGGGGAGCAAATTTTTCGCTGCCGCGATCGCGAAATTCCTCTATCATTACAGTTTTGACGAGATGATGGTAATGTGGTCTCTGTCTGTACCCCAAGTCGCCGCCACACTAGCCGCCGCCTTGGTTGGTTTGCAGGTGGGGTTAATCACGGAAACCGTATTTAACAGCATCATTGTTTTAATGCTGATCACCTCTATCCTCGGTCCCCTACTCACCGGAAAATTTGCCCCGAAACTTCCTTTACCCAAACCCAGCCCGAAAACTAACCAGTCTAAACTGTGGTGGGAAAATCATCGCTTTGAACGTTTAGAGGAACAAGAACCGGTTCCGTTTACGATAGTTGTGCCTGTTAGCAAAAGTCAAACCAAGGGGTATTTGATGGAAATGGCAGCACTGCTAGCGCATCACCAATCCGGTCAAATTATACCTCTATCTATCTCTCCATCTCATACCTACATGGATGAACCCCAGATGCAGGTTAACCTGCGCCAAAGTCGGCGACTCCTGAACAAAGCGCTAACAGTTAGTTCTGAGTTTGAAGCCGAGGCGAAACCTGTACTGCGAATTGAGAATGACATCGCCTCTGGAATTGTTCACACCGCCCGGGAACAAGATGCCAGTTTAATTGTCATGAGTTGGCGCAAAAATACAGGATTGCGGGCACGTTTGTTTGGTACGATTATTAACCGGGTATTTTGGGCATCTCACTGTCCAGTTGCGGTGATGCGACTCTTAGATGAGCCAGTCAACCTGCGTAAAATCTTGGTACCCGCGAAAAACTTCTCGCCGCAGACAATCCGCACGGTGAGGTTTGCTCAACTCCTGGCTGATACCCATCAAGGGGAGGTGAAACTGCTACATGTTTGTCCGGTTAAAACAGCATCCTCCGAAATGGCGGCGATTGAAGACGAGTATATTAATGTGCTGAATGTTACTGGAGATCATGTAAAACCAACAGTGCAAGTGATTCAAAGTGACGATGTGGCGCTGGCGATTCTGAAGGTGGCTCAGTTAGCGGATATGGTAATTTTGCGCTCTTTGCGTCGCCGTACTATTGCTGGGTTAGCGGTGAGCGATATTACCACACAATTGATAAAGGAACTCACCTGCTCATTGGTGTTGTTTGGGGAACCGTATTGAACAGGTATGTTCTTGTTGCGATCGCCTCCTCCTAATCAAGATTTATGAGAAGAGCGATCGCATTCATTTTATCGCTCTACGCCTGCTTTTTCTTCAGGATTGAACCGACTCCCATTGCACCGAATGCCAATACACCCAAAACAGAAGCAGGCTCTGGTACTGATGTTTTGGCACTAACTGTAATCTCCCCAGAATTTCGATCTAATTCAATTGAAGTTCCCATTTGATCGACATTCTCACGCAATCGCAAGAGGCTACCAATCTCTCCAGATAAGAATTGTTCTCCGGTTACGCCCGTACCCCCTCCGACGTTAAAATTACCAAACAGGGTTTGAGTCGAAGTATCAAAATTAAATTGGAAAAAAGGAGATTCAGATACTCCGTCAGTCACCGTATTAAACGACTGGAGCGGATTGTTGTTTGGATCGAAGAAAGAAACCATTAAGGATTGTAGGTTGTTCGTCGCTCCAGCACCACTTTCGGAAATAATGGTTGGAGCTGTGGTTTCGTCGTAGCTGAACATCCCCGTTGCTGAATAACCCGTATCCCCCTGCCAATTAAAGTTGAACGAGATCGCTTGGGCTTGTTGAGCGATCGCCATCGATAAAGCCGCCGAAGTCGCAGCGGTAACGGCAATTTTTGTGAAAATGTTTTGCATGACTTTAATTCAAATGGTGCTGTAAACGGAAAAATATACTATGGATTACTTTACTTCGCCAACGCCAAGGAGTCAAATAAAGATTTGATGAAGTTGCGGTCAAACTAGGAAGTTTTGTGAATCGATAATTAATCTTAAGTTAACCTGGCGGGTTCGATGGGCTGGAAGGGTAAACGCATATTGTCAATAAGCAGGGTTTCTAGCACAATAACTCGGCACCCATCTGTAACTAGGGTCTGCTGAATAAGTCTGGTGGAGGGAGCATGTAGAGACGTGCCATGGCACGTCTGGAAGCCGGGGCTCTCGTATTTACGGATAAAAGTTATGGAACTTATTGCGATCCTTGCTCCGTAAATGCGAGAGTCCGTATACCTGATAATACAAGCCGGGTATGTTCTTGTAGCGATCGCCTCCTCCTAATCAAGATTTATGAAAAGAGCGATCGCATTCATTTTATCGCTCTACGCTTGCTTTTTCTTCAGGATTGAACCGACACCCATTGCACCGAATGCCAATACACCCAAAACAGAAGCAGGCTCTGGTACTGATGTTTTGGCACTAACTGTAATCTCCCCAGAATTTCGATCTAATTGAATTGAAGTTGCTATTTGATCGACATCCTGACGCAATTCCAAGAAGCTACCAATATCTCCAGATAAGAATTGTTCTCCGATTACACCCGTACCCCCTCCTACATCGAAAGCACCAAACAGGGTTTGAGTCGAAGTATCAAAATTAAATTGGAAAAAAGGAGATTCAGAGACTCCGTCAGTCACCGTATTAAGCGACTGGAGCGGATTGTTGTTTGGATCGAAGAAAGAAACCATTAAGGATTGTAGGTTGTTCGTCGCTCCAGCACCACTCTCGGAAATAATGGTTGGAGCTGTGGTTTCGTCGTAGCTAAACATCCCCGTTGCTGAATAACCCGTATCCCCCTGCCAATTAAAGTTGAACGAGATCGCTTGGGCTTGTTGAGCGATCGCCATCGATAAAGCCGCCGAAGTCGCAGCGGTAACGGCAATTTTCTTGAAAATGTTTTGCATGACTCTCATTAAAATGGTGCTGTAAACCAAAGAATATACCATGGATTACTTTACTTCGCCAATGCTAATGAGTCAAATAAAGATTTGATGAAGTTGCGGTCAAACTAGGAAGTTTTGTGAATCGATAATTAATCTTAAGTTAACCTGGCGGGTTCGATGGGCTGGCAGGGTAAACGCATATTGTCAATAAGCAGGGTTTCTAGCACAACAACTCGGCATCCATCTGTAACTAAACCCGCCCCGATGTAGAGACGTAGCATGCTACGTCTCTACTGTTTGGTTTATCCGTAGACTCCCGGCTACGAACTCAACATCAAACACCCGACCTTTTATTTGCAAATTTTATATCCCGATGACCCGCTTATTTGTATTTCCTGCTTCGTGGATTACAGAGGCTTGAGGTTGAAGAACCAATACTAGCAAAAAACCTAATGCAGCAAGAGGAACTAATTTCTCTAGAATTTTTTTCATATTTGTGGCGGTTTACCTGAAAAGGAAGCAGTCAAGCCCGATTATATATCAGTCATTGTTATCATTAGCACAACAATCTTTACTCATCACAGTACAGTTTTAGCCTAATATGAATCCCTACGCTATTATTCATCAAACTCAACGCCAACGAGTCAGCGATGGTATGACGCGATCGCTCCTGGAAGACTGCGAGAATACCCCCCGCATCCTGGTACTCGTTTGGTCTCAACTGGGTGACTTTGACAGCCTCGAATACGCCTTCTGGTTACAGCGAGAGGCTGAACAGTTGCGGGCGAAGGGAATCGCCATTCGCGCTGTGGGGATTGGCAATCTCGATTCAGGAAAACAGTTTTGTCACTATACCGGATTTCCGGCGGAGTGGTTGTTTGTTGATCCAAATGCCCAATTGCATCGCCAGCTTAACCTTTATCCGGGGTTGAATTTTAAACTTCCTGGACTTTCTACCACTCAAACGGCTTGGCTCAACTTATTATTGATGTGTGCGGGTATTGGTAGCCCAGGTACACTGGCTGAAGTGTTTCGCGGTTATCGGGGCGATCGCAACGCACCTCAGCTGATTGGCGATGAGGAAATCATCAAGGCGAAACCCTTACCCCCTCTCAAAGGCTCATTTTTTCAATTCGCTGGGGGAAGTGGATATCAGCGCCCCTTTGAATTAGCTACCTTGAGACTACGGAATATGGTGGAAGTTTTGGGCAATTGGAAAACTTATGTTCCTAATCCCGCCTATATGACACAGCGAGGTGCCACATTCCTATTTGATGCAGACGGTAACGTATTGTATGAACATCGCGATCGCGCAATTCTCGGCTTTGCTGCAAATATGAGTCGCCCCTTATCATTTTTATATGAAAAAGGGTAGGAGGGTAGAAGGGTAGCGATCGCATCGATTCCGGAATAAAAGTGCAGACAATTGGTGATTGAGTAAGAAAGAAAGTTTTATGTAGGGGCGGGTTTTACTATTATCATTTTTTACCTCACCCAGATGTAACGAAACCCGCCCCGATGTAGAGACGTAGCATGCTACGTCTGGAACAGTTCCTCTTCACAGATATACCCTAATCATGAACTATTCTTTTCCCAAACAAAAATACCATATCCTCTGGATTCCTAGCAATATTATCCTCACCCTTCTCACCCTCATCAGCGCAACCAATGCCGAAATAATCCCTGACACAGATAATTTTTCAACCAATACCAACGTTACCAATGGTGTAATTCAAGGAGGAATCAGAGTCGGGAATTCTCTCTTCCACAGTTTTGATGAATTTTCTATTCCGACAAATTCACAAGCCGTCTTTCAACTAAACACCCCAAACCTGGACATAGAAACTATTATCAGCCGCATCACGGGTGACAAGATATCCCTTATTGATGGCATCATTGGTGCGGATGGCACAGCTAACCTAGTGCTGATTAATCCCAACGGAATTATATTTGGTGCCAATGCTCAACTCAATATCGGTGGCTCTTTCTTAGCCAGTACCGCCAACAGTGTTATCTTTCCTGATGGCAGTGAATTCAGCACCACCAATCCCCAATCACCGCCCCTTTTAACCATTAATGTACCAATTGGCTTGCAGTTTGGTTCCAATCCGTCGCCGATTATTCATCAAACAAATAGTAACTTATCAGTAAACCCCGGTCAAACCTTGGCACTTGTGGGCGGAAATTTATTATTAAATGGAGCAAATCTAACAGCAGCGCAAGGGCGAATTGAATTGGGGAGTGTGGCGAGTTCGGGACGAGTTAATCTGACTCCTCTAACCACAGGTTTTGCCTTGGACTATTCAGATATACAACAGTTTGGCACCATTGACTTAACCAATGGAACCGCTGTCAATACCAGTGGTTTAGGTGGTGGCAAAATTCGGGTTCGGGGAGGAGAAGTCACCCTGACTCAAAACTCAAACCTAGTGGCGGAAACCCTCGGTAATGTGAACGGCGGCGGGATTGATATTCAGGCGAATCAGGTGAAACTGCAACAAGGTGCGTTTGCTTCTACCTCTACATTTGGTGCAGGTACAGGAGGAAATCTTACCATTCAGGCTGAGCGAGTGGACGTGACTGGTACAACCCCTCTAGAACCCTCACAGCAGTTTCTATCCGGAACCTTTGACCCATTTAATTTAAGTAATGGTTTATTTAGTTTTAGTGGTGGACAGGGTGATGCTGGACATTTAACCCTTGAAACCAATCAATTGATTGTACAAAATGGCGCGACTCTCATCACCACAGCCTTTGCAGAGGGGAATGGTGGTGACTTAACCTTAAACGTCTCAGAGTTCGCAGATTTAACCCGTGGGTCTCTCTTACTAACCGGAACTACGGCGAAAGGAAACGCCGGGGATTTCCAAATTACCGCGAATCAGTTGCGAGTGCTAGAGGGTACATCATTAAGCACCACACCTAGCGCGATGAGTCAAGGTCAAGGGGGGAATTTAACTGTAACGGCTGAATTCGTGGAACTCAGAGGAACCCCAGCCAACGCCGTTGTTCCAGGAGGGTTGTTCACAGCTACCCTGGGTGCAGGGGATGCGGGTGATTTTACCCTAAATACAGGTCAACTCATTGTTGCTGATGGGTCACAAATCTCAGCCGCTGCGGCGGGTGGAGGACGGGGAGGAAATCTCCGGGTTAACGCCGATACGGTGGAATTGAGGGGTGTTTCTGCTGATGGTCAGTTTTTGAGTGGTTTGTTTACCTCGTCATCGCTGTTAACCGTAGCAGGACAAAGGGGAACAGCACCCGCCGGAGATTTAATGATTACCACGCGACGCTTAAGTGTGCGGGATGGCGCTCAAATTTCCGCCGCTACAGGGAGTGCAGGTACAGCCGGAACCTTAAATATCAATGCTTCTGAATCGGTAACGGTGGCGGGTGTGGCGACGGGTGTTGCTCCCTCTGTCGAAGGAGTCTCCTTTGGCATTATTGGTGATGGTATCGTACCGAGTGCAATTGAAGCCAACACCAGTGGTGCAGGCGGTGCTGGGGATTTGCAGATTCAAACGGGACGGTTAAATGTGTGGGATGGCGCGGAAGTTGGCGTCAGGGGGACAGCATCGGGTGCTGCAGGTAATTTAGATATAATAGCCGATTCGATTTGGCTGGACAATCAAGGGGCAATTAGTGCAGCTACAGTGGCGGGGACAGGGGGAAATATTCGACTCGAAGCATCGAATGTGCTACTGCGGCGCAATAGTCGGATTACGACGAATACAGAGAACAGTGATGGGGGTAATATAACAATCGATACCAATACTCTAGTCGCGATCGATAATAGTGATATCACGGCTAATGCTCGTCAAGGTCGAGGCGGTCGTGTTAGTATTACGGCTCAGGGTATTTTTGGCATTCAGTTTCGGGATGAACTTACCCCAGATAGCGATATCACCGCCACATCAGATTTAGGACCACAATTTAATGGTCTGGTGACTTTAAATATTCAGGGGATTGACCCGAATCGGGGATTAGTTCAGTTACCGGAAAATTTTACTCAACCCAGTAATCAAATTGCCACAGGTTGTGTCGCTGAAACAGGAAATTCCCTTGTCATGACTGGACGAGGTGGACTACCCGAAGACCCCAGCCAAATTTTACGCGGTCGAACCCTTTGGCAAGATTTGCGTTCTCTTGATTTGGATGAAGAAAATCTGGGGGAGACGGGACGTGCAGAGAATCGACAGCAATTCCCATCGATAGGTTTTTTGGGAATCGAATCCTCACTTTTAACGACCTCACCAAGAAAGAAAATACATCCAGAGAAAAACTTGACCCCTGTGGAAGCTCAAGGATGGGTGATTGATGCAGATGGCAATGTCGAACTGGTGGCTAATATGCCCAATGATAGACTGGGTGTTGTTGATTTGCCCAGAATGTCTAATTGTTATTAAATAAGACGGTAGGTTGGCACTTTTATGCAGCAAAGACTATTTATCTGGTTAACAGGGAATCTGTTTGTGGGTCTGCTGGCTTCGACTAGTATGGCTCAATCCCAGGTTATACCCGATGATACATTGCCCCAAAATACAGTTGTCACTAAGAATGGTAATATTACTGAGATTCAAAGTGGGACAAGAGTAGGGGATAATCTCTTCCACAGCTTTGAGGAGTTTTCTGTTCCTGAACGTTCAACAGCATTTTTTAATCTGGAAACGATAAATCAGGATGTACAAAATATTATTAACCGGGTTACAGAAACTAAGCTATCAGAAATTAATGGCACAATCCAGATTAACAATACAGCTAATTTATTTTTAATTAATCCTCAAGGCATTCTCTTTGGCGCGAATGCGAAACTCGATATTAGCGGCTCATTTTTAGCCAGTACTGCCAATAGTATCCAATTTCCAGATGGGCGTGAATTTAGCGCCACTAATTACTCAACCCCACCCTTATTATCAATTAATGTTCCCATTGGCTTGCAATTTGGTTCAAATCCGGCTCCTATTGAGAATCAATCGACTGGTGGCTTACAAGTTAAACTGGGTCAAACCTTAGCCCTAGTCGGTGGTGAACTGCGGTTTCCGGGAGGGCATTTGACAGCCCCCCAAGGGCGAATTGAATTAGGTAGCGTTGGTGAGAATAGTTTCGTCCAGATTACGCCAACTATTAATGGCTTCACTCTGGGATATGAGGGGGTAGAGAATTTCCAAGATATTCACCTTTCCCAACAATCTGTCGTAGACGCCAGTGGTACAGGTGGCGGTTTTATTCAAGTCCAAGGCGCTCAAGTGAACCTGACACAAGGGTCACAAATTCGTGCAGATACACGGGGTAATATTAACGGTGGTGATATTACGATTCAAGCTGAACAATTGAACCTCCAAGAGGGCGCTTTTGTTTCCGCGTCTACCTTTGGTGATGGCGCGGCTGGTTCGTTGATGGTGAATGCTTCATCTGTGGAAATTATTGGGACGAGAAATCTACAAGAGGTGTTGGATAAGCTTTTTAAGACAAGAACCATTACTCTAGATGAGTTGGGTAGTGGTCTATTTTCTCTAAGTTTCGGTTCTGGTGCTGCGAATCACTTAATTATTAATACTGAAATATTGAATGTGCGGGAGGGAGGTTTTATTTCCACTTCTTCCTTTAGCACGGGTTCGGGCGGCGATATGATAGTGAGGGCATCTGAATCGGTGGAACTGGTGAGTTCAGAACTGTTTGCTGATAGTTATGGGCAGGGAAATGCGGGTAAATTGACCGTACAAACCCGACAGTTAATAACTAGAGACGGGGGTGGAATATTTAACTCTACGTTTGATACAGGGCGTGGCGGAAATGTGTTGATTCAAGCATCGGATTCTATTGAACTGATTGGTACAACACCAGATGGTCGATTCAAAAGTGCTATTGCTTCTAATGCTTTTGAGGATGCGACTCAAGCCACGGGAAATGTGAGCATTGAAACTCGACGCTTAATCATTCGCGAGGGGGCGGGAATTGGCGCGGCTACATTCGGTACAGCTCAAGGCGGAACGGTGAAGATTCAGGCGTCAGATAGTGTGGAACTGATTGGTACTTCAGCGAATGGTCGAGAATTGAGTAGTTTGAATACACAAAGTTTTGGCAAAGGCGCTGCGGGTGATATTGAAGTCTATACTAGACAATTAGTGCTGCGGGATGGCGGAGTTATCTCAACCACGACGCAAAATGCTGGGCGGGCGGGACGATTGGTGGTTAGAGCATCGGAGTTTGTGGAACTGAGTGGTATTTCCGCCGATGGTCAGTTTTCCAGTAGTATGCGCTCAGATGCGTCTTCTGATTCTGTTCCCAGTGGCTTTATTCCGCCACCTCGGACTGAGGTATTGGGGAAAGCGGGGGATGTGACGATTGAGACAGGACGTTTAATTATCCGAGATGGAGCCGAAGTCACGGTTAATGGGGAGAAGTTAGCCGCCGCAGGGAATTTGAGAGTTGATGCTGACTTGATTTGGTTAATGAACGGTGGTGCAATTTCAGCGACTACGCGGGCGGGGACAGAGGGAAATATCATTCTGCAAACGCAGAATTTGTTGCTACAGAATCAGAGTCAAATCAGCACGAATGCTGAGAATGCTAATGGTGGTAATATTACAATTGATACAGGTAATTTAGTGGCACTTAATAATAGCGATATTAGTGCGAATGCTCAAGCGGGAGCAGGGGGTCGGGTTACGGTTAATGCGTTTGGTATTTTTGGTACGCAATTTCGAGAAGCGTTAACTCCAGAGAGTGATATCACGGCGACATCAGCACTTGGAGCTGAGTTTAAAGGTAGGGTCAATATCAATATAGAGGAGATTGATCCCAATCAAGGATTAGTCCGCTTACCCGAAAACTTTACTGAACCCAGGAACCAAATTGTCACAGGTTGTGCTGCGGATCAAGGCAATTCTTTTGTGGTGACTGGACGGGGGGGTTTACCTGAAGATCCCACTCAAACTCTGCGAGGTCGAACCATTTGGCGGGATTTGCGGACGCTGGTGTTAAATGAAGATGAAGGAGATCAGGTAGAGACGTTCTCTGGAACCTCTGGGAGCGGGGCTAGTAGAGACGTGACCGTGGAACCTCTGGGAGATAGGGGAGAATCTCCTTCTGAGCGTCGCTCGTCTATTGTAGAAGCTCAAGGATGGATCATTAATGCTCAAGGTCAGGTTGAGTTAGTGGCTCATGTCCCTGAGGTTAATCCCCACAGTCCCTGGTATAAATCAGCAACATGCTTAAATGAGTAATCACCATGTTGTCATGGCGATTAAAATCGCTGCTACACAAACAAAGTCCGCCTGCGCGGACTGGATTAGAAAGGGGATAGTTAAACCGGATTTGGTATTACTCAAAACTTTTTCATCCTTTCCCTCAGATCATGTCCAGCTTTATTGTTCGCCTATCATACCCATAGTTATTGGTACAGCAGCATTAAAAGCATTACCCTTCTACCCCCTCACCAAGATGCAATGACAATGCTATTGGATTTGATATTATGACATTGTTGCCCCGCATCAGACTGAAAACAGTTATTATAAGGCGATCGCGAACTCAAACAATAGCGTCAGTCTCCTCACGGCTCAAGGCTTTCAGTCGCTGTATCGGGTTAGGATTACTCACATTGTTCCTGATAACGTGGGTTTTTCCCACCCAAGCGCAGTATCCGCCGATACCGCTTACAGAACTAACTCAGACTCAATTCTTGAGTAGGGAACAGGGAATAGGAAACAAACAACAGGGGGATTTGAACTCAGTTCAAGAGAATGACAATGCTTTAACTCAACTTGAACAAGGCAAAGCTCTCTACTCGGCGGGGCGTTTTTGGCAAGCGATTACGGTTTGGCAACAGACGATGCAAGCTTATCAAGATCGAGGCGATCGCATCCACTATGCCCTTAGTTTAAGTTATCTCTCCTTAGCCTATCAAGAGTTGGGACAATGGCAGGAGGCGGAACAAGCGATTACCCAAAGCTTAAATCTAGTCGCTAATCTCCTCAAACCCACCCGCAATCATCAACGCCTTCTCGCTCAACTTCTGAATACTCAAGCCAGTCTCCATTATGCTCAAGGACAAATGGAAGCGGCTTTAGAAACGTGGAAACAGGCAGAACAGGCGTATCAAGAGGCGGGTGATCAAACGGGTGTATTCGGGAGCCAAATTAACCAAGCGCAAGTCTTACAAGCATTGGGACTCTATCGGCGATCGCAGATTACCTTAGAGCGAGTGAAAACCCAGCTCCAAACTCAACCCGATTCCTTACTCAAAGCCGCCGGATTACGAAGTCTGGGCGTTGCGTTGCAAGTGGTGGGTAATCTAGAGGAATCACAACAGGTTTTGCAACAAAGTTTGGCAATAACTCAGGGTTTCGATGCAATAGCTGACCAAAGTGCGACGCTATTTAGCCTGGGAAATACAGCGAGAGCGCAACAAGACTTTGAAGATGCGATCGCCTATTATCAACAAGCCGCCTCAACAGCAACCACCCCTCTGACTCAAGTTGAAGCCCAACTCAACCAACTCAGCCTGCTGATTGAAACCCAAAATTGGACAGACGCCCAAACCTTAGTCCCCCAAATTCAAGCTGAATTATCTAATTTACCCCTAAATCGGGCGGCGGTTTATGCTCAAGTGAATTTCGCCGAAAGCTTGATGAAAATGGGAAGCCATGTAGAGACGTTGCATGCAACGTCTGGGAGCCAATCTGTAGGGGCGGGTTTGACTGATAACGTTACCCAAGAAACCGCTAACTTGACTAAACCCGCCCTACCTAGGGAACAGGGTATAGTATCTCAATCTCCACCCAATTTTACCGGCGCTAAAGCGCAACTACAAACGATCGCACAATTATTAGCCAGAGCGATTCAACAAGCCAGACAGCTTAATGATAAGAGATCTGAATCTTACGCCCTCGGTCAATTGGGACATCTTTATATGCAGACACAGCAGTGGTTAGAGGCGCAAAGGTTAACTGAGGAAGCATTAAGTTTGGCGCAAGGAATACAAGCCACTGAAATCACCTATCGTTGGCAATGGCAATTGAGTCAGATACTCCAATACCAAGGTAATCTGACAGGCGCGATCGCGGCAAATCGGGACGCGGTTTATACCCTGCAATCCTTACGCAGTGATTTGATGGCGATTAATCCTGATGTGCAATTTTCTTTTCGGGAAACCGTTGAACCCATTTATCGGAATTTAGTGGAATTGCTCTTAAGCAATCAGCCCACACCAGAACAGCTTCAACAAGGGCGTGAAACCATTGAATCCCTAAGATTGGCGGAATTGGAGAACTTCTTCCGGGAAGCTTGTTGGCAAGTTCAACGCCAAACCATTGACCAGATTGATCCCCAAGCTTCAGTCATTTACCCGATTATTTTACCGAATCATTTTGCCGTTATTGTCTCCCTACCCGGAAAACCCCTGCGCTATTTCCAAACGGAGTTAGCTCAAACTCAAATAGATAGTACCATTGAGCAACTCCTACAAGCCTTAAATCCAGCTTGGTCAAACAAAGAACGGTTACGCCTTTCCCAACAACTTTATGATTGGTTAATCCGACCGATTGAGACTGAGTTAAGGGAGAATGAGATTAAAACCCTCGTCTTTGTTTTGGATGGTGCTTTACGGAATTTGCCCATGGCGGCGCTTTACGATGGACAGCAGTATCTGATCGAGAACTATAATATTGCTTTATCCCTAGGATTACAACTAATCGAGCCGCGATCGCTCTACCCGAAGCAACTAAAAACCTTAACGGCTGGACTTAGCGAGGCGCGGGATGGTTTTCCGGCTCTCCCCGCCGTGGAGTTGGAAGTGCAAAGCATCGCCGCACAAATTCCTTCGACTATCCTCCTGAATCAACAGTTTACCCCTCAAACTCTGCAAGAGCAAATTGAGGCGAATCCATTCCCAGTGGTTCACTTAGCGACTCATGGACAGTTTAGCTCCAAAGCAGAGAACACCTTTCTACTCACTTGGAATGGTCGCATCAAGGTGAAAGATTTGGATCAACTCCTGCAAGTCAGACAGCGACAGGATACCAACCCGATTGAACTCCTTGTCCTCAGCGCTTGCCAAACGGCGACAGGGGACAAGCGAGCGGCTTTGGGACTTGCGGGATTAGCCGTGCGATCGGGCGCTCGTAGTACCCTAGCAACCTTGTGGTCAGTTAATGATGAATCGACGGCTCAGTTAATGGTTGAATTTTATCGACAACTCACCCAATCTCAAGTCAGTAAAGCCCAAGCCCTGCGTCAGGCTCAACTTACTCTCCTACGTCAATCTAATTATCAGCATCCCTTTTACTGGGCGCCCTTTGTCTTAGTCGGAAATTGGCTTTGACTCAAATCCTGTTCCCTGTTGCCGATTACCTCATATTTACAAAAATAAAGATAGGTACGGCTCATCGAACGTTATGATACGATACTTAGTATTAAAAACTCATGAGGGGTGTGACCCCACACTCCAAAATAAAAACTAACTGTTATAAGGGGTGACACATCCAGGGTGGTAGGTACTCTCTAATCCTTCAGTTGCTCTACTAGGGAATTGGTATGCTCAAAAACAAATAGACAAATTGTAATGAGTTTAGTATAATATCGGTCTTATTTGTCTGTCTTTGATGGGATGCCGCTTAAAATCCCTGTGATGCACTACAGCTCATTCTTCTTCACGAGGGTTTTTTATCATGGCTTGGAAATATACACCTCAACCTCTTGCACTCGTTTCAGTCAGTCTTTTCCTGAAGCTTCTACTGGTTGGTAATTTACCAGTACCATTACATGCTCAAACCATACCCCTGTCTCACACAGCCAGTGTGACCTTTATTCCTCAAAGGCAAGGAACCCCCAGAGATTCAGCCGGGGGAGCCTCACGAGATGGTGGTGTATGTCCCAATGACATAAGTAATCTGGGAACATCAGTTACGCCCTTTGAGTTAGCGACAAATCACGGATTTACGGTGGCGGAACGTCCCACATTTTTTGTTTACATCCCACCAACAGTGGCTCAAGACGCTGTATTTATTCTCAAGGATGAAACAGAAGATTATTTCTACAAAAAAACCGTATCACTTCCTAAGCACAGAGGTTTAGTCAGCTTTAAACTGCCCCTTGATGCACCAACCCTGGAAATTGGCAAGACGTATCAGTGGTCGTTTTTGCTAATTTGCGGACAATCCCTGAGACCTGATAGTCCTAAAGTAGAAGGGAAAATTCAGCGCATTCAACCTGACCCCGCCTTACTCAGCAAGCTTCAGCCATGGTCTCCTGTGGATAGAGCGGCTTTTTATGGAGAGGAAACTATTCAGTAGAGCGCCGCTTGATGTCACCACCGTTCGCGGGAGCAGGGGGAGCTGGGGGAGCAGGGGGAGCAGGGGGAGCTGGGGGAGCAGGGGGAGCTGGGGGAGCTGGGGAAGCTGGGGGAGCTGGGGAAGCTGGGGAATGCTCTTTCTCCTGTAATAGCTTAGGGAGCAAGCAATACGCCCCAGTTTGTATCGAACTGCTCGAAACGATAATTGGCAAGGGTTGTGGCTTAAGTTGACACGGATGACGCGACCTGCGCCCTCTTCATCGACGTGGGATGAAGAAGACCCAAAATCTATCTTTGGGCATTTTTTATTAATTAGTTATCTGTGAGACCATAAGTAAGTCATTGATCATAACGTAAATAGCAATAGTTTTATTCAGCCTATACCTCTTTGCAGAAAGTCTCTGAAGGAGATTTAATTAGCTAAAGCCGAATTTAAAACTAAAAAGGAGGAAACTTGAACTTTGCAAAGGAGTTGACAAACCACTCATTTGGGTATTATTACTTGGTATTTTTTGGAGTCACTCTTGCCCGATACTTTATTATCGCTGGGGGAGCCTACTGGCTCTTTTATGTCGTTCTGGAGAAGTTCCTCGCTACACAGAGTTTGCGTCTGAAGCCTCTGATGAGCGCTTCGATTAGAAATGATATCAAATTATCAGTTCTCTCGGCAGTGATTTTTGCCTTTTGTGCAGCGCTAATTATATCAGAGTACGGTTTGGGAGTAACGCTCCTTTACACTAACCCAGATGAATATGGACTGTGGTATATAGGAGTTAGCTTTGTTGCGGTGCTTCTCCTCCAAGATACGTACTTTTACTTTATCCATCGCCTCTTTCACCACCCTTTGCTTTTTAAATGGATGCATTCTGGACACCACCGTTCGGGAGAGCCAACACCATGGAGTTCCTTCGCATTTGACCTACCAGAAGCAATTATACAATCACTCTTCTTTGTAGCGATAATCTTTATCGTTCCCCTCCATTTTATCACCTTGGCTACTGCACTGATAACGATGACCGTATGGGCAGTGGTATCTCATTTGGGATTCGAGCTATTTCCCTCATCATTTCCTCACCACTGGCTGGGAAAGTGGTTTATCGGGGCAACTTATCATTCGATACATCATCGCCAGTACACTGTACACTACGGATTGTACTTCACGTTCTGGGACAAGCTGCTCGGTACTTAACTGCCTTGGATGTTTAGCCGACACCTCCTAATTAAGGTGTTGGTGCTTGGCGCGAAGGGATAGTTTTAAAGAGCGGAATGTGGGTTAATCAATATCGTTGACAATGAGTGCATTCCATCACAAGTTATTTCAATTTAAACTGCTGAGAATCATTGGGTTATGCTGCAAAGACTATATGTACACAACTTCAGATGCCTAGAAAACTTTGAACTAACTATAAAAGAAATGCCATCTGTTCTGTTGGTTGGAAAAAATGGTTCAGGTAAATCAACTATTGCCGATGCATTAGAGGGACTTCAGAAAATTAGTCAAGGTATTAATAGAATGCGAGACCTTGAAGAATTAAACCTTATTAGCCCAAAAGATTTCGCTCGGGGAAGATCTGATGTTCCGATTCGCTTTGAAATAGAAGTATTCCTTGACAATAAATTGTACAAATATGTCCTGGCATTGGAGTTGCCAGAAAAATTTAGAGAACTGCGAGTTTCTGAAGAGCAATTGCTAGTTTCAGGAGAGCCAATTTACTCTCGAAAAGAAGCCCAAGTCATTCTTTACAGCAGCTTGCAAAATCGTGAGGCTCAGTTTCGGTTAGATTGGCATCTTGTTGCTCTTCCCGTAATTCAGGAGCAATCTGAGACTGACCCACTTCATATTTTCAAGACTTGGCTGGCTCACATGATCATCTTAGCCCCAATCCCAAGCTTGATGACAGGAGATTCCAAGGGCGACACCTTGGAGCCAAGGCGAGATGGTTCAAACTTTGGAGAGTGGGTTTCTGGATTACTCAGTCGCTATCCTGCTGCCTACACACGGGTTGATAGGTATCTCCGAGACGTTATGCCAGACATTCAGGATTTTCTGAATGAATTAATTGGCAAAGACTCCAAAAGCATGATTGTTCGGTTTGAAGCAAATAGTGCAAATCTGAATGTTGACTTTAAAGACTTATCTGACGGCGAAAAATGCTTTTTTATTTGTGCTGTGGTCTTAGCTGCCAACGAATTTTATGGACCACTTTTTTGCTTCTGGGATGAACCTGAAAACTATCTATCATTATCAGAAGTTGGTCATTTTGTCATATCATTGCGACGCTCATTTAAGCAGAAGGGACAAATTTTATTGACATCACACAATGAGGAAGCCATCCGAAAGTTTTCAGATGAAAATACTTTTGTACTCGATCGAAAAAGCCACTTGGAACCAACTTTGATCAGATTGCTCCGTGATATGCGCGTGACAGGTGACGTGACAGGTGATCTGATAAATACCTTGATTTGTGGCGATATAGAGCTATGAGTCCAAATCAGTATAAACCTCACATTCTTGTATTACCTGAAGACGATGCGAATCGCCAGATTGCCAACGGATTTATTCAATCTCCAAACCTTAATAACCGTGCTATTCAAGTCCTGCCGCCTGCTGGTGGGTGGCAAAGAACTGTGGAGCAATTCACGAACGATTATGCGCCTACAATGCGAAAATTATCACAAAGAATGATGGTTTTACTCATTGACTTTGATAACCGTGAAAATCGGTTAAGTTATGTAGAGAGTCAGATTCCAGATGTTCTAAAAGAAAGAGTATTTATTCTGGGAGTGCAATCTGAACCTGAGAATTTAAAGCGAGACATCAACAAGAGTTTTGAGGAAATTGGAGACGTTCTGGCACAAGACTGTTCGGATAAGACGAATGAGTTGTGGGAACATGAGCTTCTCAAACATAACAAAACTGAGTTAGAGCGGATGATTGTATCTGTTAAACCATTTCTGTTTAATTAAAAGCGTTTGACCCTAAGTTACCAGTTTTGGCTGACAAGTTATCCGTAAAACCCGCCCCTACAGACGGTCGGGTCGCCCTCTCCTCTAATTTAACTTGACACTATGGCACGTCAGTAGGGTATATCAAAGATTTAGGCAATCTAAAAATGCAAATTTTCAGTGCCATTCGTATTTCGGATTAAGGTGTTGGCGCTTGGCGCAAAGGAATAGTTTTAAAGACCCGAATCAAATCAGCTTGGCGAATCGGTTTACTAATATAATCATCCATCCCCGCCTCTAAACAAGTTTCTCGGTCTTCCTGCATCGCATTAGCTGTCAGCGCAACAATCCAAGGACGCTGGGAGTAGTTTTGGCAGATGTAACGGGTCGCGGTTAAGCCATCCATTTCTGGCATTTGTACATCCATCAATATTACATCGTAAGATTGACGGGAGATGGCGTCAAGAACTTCCTGACCATTAGTAACCAAATCGGCTTGATAACCTAAACGTTTTAACAGTAACAATTCTACTTTTTGATTGACTATATTATCTTCAGCCAAAAGAATTCGTAACGGTAACTGTTGGGCAAGAGGCAAATCTTCAGATTGTGGTGAAGCCGATTGAGACTCAATAGAAGCCGCCTGTTTTACCAAAACTTGAGTCAGAACGTTATAAAATTGTCCAACTTTAATCGGTTTAGGGAGACAGGCAGCAAAATGCCGCTCAATCAAAGAGGTTTTTGTTGTCAAGTTTCCCACAGCGGTTAGTAACACCAAAGGCAATTCTTGACAAAGGGATTGGTTATGGATTTGCAGCCCTAAAGTTAGTCCATTCATCTCTGGCATTTGTCGATCAATAATTGCCACATCAAAAGCTTCTTCTTGATTGAGCCAAGCTAGGGCTTCATCACCGGATTGAGTACTCCGGGCAACCATACCCCAACATTCGGTTTGCTGGGTTAAAATTCGGCAATTTGTCAGATTATCATCAACAATTAAAACTCGTTTACCCCTAAGCTGTGGTTGAGTAGTACTTAAATTCTCTTCCGACGCATTTTGGGCTACCCTTAAGACGACACAGAAGGAAAAAGTAGACCCCTCACCGAAGCTGCTGTCTACCCAAATCCCCCCCCCCATCATTTCACTTAATTGTTTAGAAATAATTAAACCCAGTCCCGTACCACCATACTGACGAGTGGTTGAAGAATCTAGTTGACTGAAGCGTTGAAACAAGCGGTCAAAGCCGTCTTGAGGAATACCAATGCCCGTGTCTTTTACCGAAAACAAAAGACAAACAGTCGGCGAGGTATTGCTATCCTGGTTTTGAGTCGAATCAGTGACGTATTCCTGTTTAACCTTCACCAAAACGCTAACTTCCCCCACATCTGTAAATTTAATTGCATTACTCAGTAAATTGATGAGGATTTGGCGCAGGCGGGTGACATCTCCGATCACAGTAGTGGGAACTTCTGGGTCAATAAAGTAAGTTAATTCCAATCCCTTTTGCACTGCTTTTGGCGAAAACAGATCAACAGAGGTTTCCAGAAATTCCCGCAGATTAAAGGGTTTGAATTCAAGCTCTAGTTTACCCGACTCAATCTTAGCAAAATCAAGCACATCATTAATCGTAGTCAGCAGCGTTTCACCACTTTGACGAATCGTTTCGACTAAGTCCCGTTGGTGGTTATCCAGCTTCGTATTCTCCAAAATTCCCGTTAACCCAATCACCGCATTCAGAGGGGTGCGGATTTCATGGCTCATGGTTGCCAGGAATTCACTTTTAGCCCGGTTAGCGGCTTCTGCGGCTTCTTTTGCCTCTGCTAGTGTGGCATTTTGAACTTGCAGTTGCTGTTGGATATGGCGTAAACTCAGTTGAGTTTTAACCCGTGCGATCACTTCTTCGAGTTGAAAGGGCTTGGTAATATAGTCTACGCCACCCACTTCAAAGGCTTTCACTTTATCCCAGACTTCATCAAGGGCGCTCAAGAAAATTATCGGAATTTCGGCACTTTTTTCGCAGGCTTTCAAGTGTTGACAAACTTCATACCCATCCATTTCCGGCATTTTAATATCCAGCAAAATCAAATCCGGCGGATCAGTATTAACCGCATTAAGTGCCTGTTTCCCATTAATCACCCGACGAACTTCATAGCCCTGGTTCGTCAGCATGGTAAACAAAATGCGTAAATTATCAGGGATATCATCGACAATTAATATGTCTCCCTTGATGGCTTGAGATTGACGTTCACTCATGAATTAGGGCGTGTGTTAAATCCACTATGCGATCAAAAGAAAGGGTGTTCACCCATTGACTCAAGGTTTGAGCCAGAGATAGTTGCTCCTCAGGAATTTGGGCAATAAGCTGAATCATCACTTTCTCTCTAGCGCTGAGTGCGGCTTTGTGCAGTTGTGCCAGCCATTCAGTTGGCATTCGTGCCAATGCCTCTTGTAAGGCAGTTCCCTGCAAGGTTACTGGCGACGTATCCGGCGATATGACAGAGGCAGGTTCAGCTTGAGCATACAAATAACGCACCCCTAAATGTTGCGCCATTTTTTCAAAGATAACCTCTTCCCGAAACGGCTTGCTCACAAAATCGTCGCAGCCGGCTGACAAGACAACCGAGCGCTGCTTATCGAAAACACTGGCAGTCAAGGCTATAATTACCGTTGCTTGACCCTGCAACGATTGTCGAATTCGACGAGTGGCTTCATAACCATCCATCACAGGCATCCGCATATCCATCCAAATCAGGTGAGGTTCCCAACTCTGCCAACGTTCAACGGCTTGCCATCCATTTTCTGCTTCCTGCACCTCAAAACCCATCGGTGCGATTAAATTAACCAGCAGAACCCGACTTTCCCATTTATCATCAGCAATCAGAATCCGATAGCTCGGTTGATTTGGGGCTAAACTAATCACCCGTTTAGACTGTTGAATCTCAATGTCAGCCGCTTGGGCAGGATTAATCTTAATCGTAAACTGAAACGTTGTTCCCTGACTTAAAATACTGCTGACGGCGATGGTTCCTCCCATCAGTTGTACAAATTTCTGGCTGATGGGTAAACCTAATCCTGTACCTTCTTGAGATTTGCGACCGGTTTCCGTTTGGATAAAGGCTTCAAACAAGGTATCAAGTTCTGCTGGGGCAATTCCTGGACCGGTGTCTTCGACTTCAAAGGTGATTAGGGATTGGGGATTGGGGATTGGAGATTGGGGATTTATATTCCGTTCCCCAAGCAGGGCGGGTTTAGTCAAGTTATCGGTTTCTTGGGTAACGTTATCGGTAAAACCCGCCCCTACACATTGGTTTACAGACGTGCCATGGCGAGACATACCATGGCGAGACATACCATGGCACGTCTCTACATGCAAGGTGACACTCCCTTCCCCTGTAAATTTAATCGCATTTCCCAATAAATTAATTAAAACCTGACGTAACTTGCTCTCATCAGTCCGCACGTATTGAGGAACATCTGGATCACAATTAAAGATTAGCTCTAAGCCCTTTGATGCGGCTTTTAGCTGGAGCATTTCTTCTAAACTTTTGAGTAAACGATAGAGATCAAAACTTGTTTCATTCAGCGTAATCCGACCTGCTTCTATTTTAGACATTTCTAATACATCATTGAGCAGCGTGAGCAAATGTTCACCACTGCGAGCAATAATTCCTAGATATTCCTGTTGAGTTGGAGTTAAAGTAGAGTCGCGGGTCATAACTTGGGCAAAACCAAGAATCGCATTCAGGGGAGTCCGTAGTTCATGACTCATATTCGCCAGAAACTCGCTTTTGGCACGGTTAGCCGCATCAGCCGCTTCCTTCGCATCTTTGAGTTGAGCCATGAGGGCGGCTTGTTGCAGCGCCACACCTAACTGATTACTGACCTGTGTCAGTAAACTAATTTCTGCGGCGTCCCAGTGACGGGGACTGGAGTTTTGATATGCACCCAGTAATCCCCACAGTTTATCCCCGACAAAAACGGGGATTAAACAGTAGGCTTTGATATGAAAAACCTCCAACAATTTGACATGACATGTCGAGTAAATTATTGGGTAAATATCATTAACGACAACGTTTTCATGATTCCGAAATCGACCGCCCTGAGTTTTTTGTAAACAGGTATCTGACCATACCGTTGTCAGATCAGAACTGACTAAGGGAGACCAACCTAATGCCACCGATTCGGAGACAAAATCCCCACTCCAGTCGGGATTAAATCGATACACTACGACGCGATCGCAGTTAAGAATTTGCCGTACTTCTTGGGTAGTCGTACTAAAAATCTGATCAATATCTAACGTTTGACGAATGCTTTCAATCACCCGTGCTAATGCCCGCGCCTGTTCAGCAGCCTTGGCTTGCTGGACAGCTTGAGCTTGCAATAATTCTAAATATTCTGACTGTTGCAGTGCTACCCCTAATTGGGCTGCCACTTGCATGAGTAACTTAACTTCTCGTTCCTGCCAATAGCGGGATTGACTATGTTGAAAAGCACTCAGTAGTCCCCAAAGTTTTTCCCCTTTAAACAAAGCCACGACAGCAAAGGATTTAATCCCAAAAGATACCAAAGCTTCGATATGGCAATCACTTAAATTAGCTCTATAGATATCATCAGCAATACAAGGTTCGTTATCCCGTAACTGACCCCCTTTTTGTTCGCTTAAATAGGGATCTTCCCACGCACTACCCACCAGTTTTGGTAAGTCTCCTGCTTCCGATTCAAAAATAAAATCACCGAAATAATTCTCGCGGAATTTATAAATAGCAATTCGTTCAACATCCAACAATTGACGGACTTCTGTTGCCGCCGTTTGGAAAATCGTATCTAAATCTAAAGTTTGGCGAATTTTATCAATCACCTGAGCTAACGCCCGTTCCCGTTCTGCTTCCTGGGCTAATTCATCTGCCCGTTGTTGTAATTGCGCCTCCAGTGTGGTTTGCAGTTCTGCCGATCGCCGTTGAGCTTTTCCGAGGAGTTCAGCTTGTTGAATGGCTACCCCT
This sequence comes from Coleofasciculus sp. G1-WW12-02, assembly GCF_040219735.1. Lineage (NCBI taxonomy): Bacteria > Bacillati > Cyanobacteriota > Cyanophyceae > Coleofasciculales > Coleofasciculaceae > Coleofasciculus > Coleofasciculus sp. G1-WW12-02. The sequence continues at coordinate 26,024 of NZ_JAVJRX010000019.1, forward strand.
AATTGAGCACCAATTTGCACGAGAAAATTAATATCCGTCTCCTGCCATGATCGCGGTGCTGAATTTTGAAAAGCGGCTAAAAGTCCCCAGAGGGTTTTGCCTTTGTAAATTGCAATAATCGTGTATGCTCTTACCTGATAGCGTTCTAAACTTTGAATATAGCAATCTGAAAACCCGGCTGTGTAAATATCACGACAAACTCGGAAAACTTCACCTTTGATAAAGTCACCGCCTTCAGTTTGCTGTAAATAGGTATCAATAATTTGAGGATTGGCAAAGGACTTAATACTACAATTACTAATATTTTGGCATAAATGTGGGTCTTGACATTGCTCTTGGACTAAGGATTTCCAGCCCCCAGCCACGGATTCAACCACAAATTCACCACTCCAATCGGGATTAAACCGATAGATTGCCACCCGATCAACATTGAGTAAGTGTCGCGCTTCCTGGGTTGTGGTCTGGAATATAGTATTAATATCGAGCGATCGCCGAATCTTATCGATAATAGCCGCAACTGCTTTTTCTCGTTCTACAGCTTGAGCCACAGCTTTCGTCAATAATTCCGACTGCATCCGCAATTGAGCCACAAACTCCGCTTGCTGCAACGCCACGCCTAAATGAATGGCAATTTGATGGACAAACTCTATTTCGTCACTGCGCCATTGGCGTGGGCGCGAACATTGGTGAATACACAGCAACCCCCAAAGCTGATTCCCCTTGAGTAACGGCACAACTAGGTTGGCTCGAACTTGAAAACGTGAGAGAATAGCAATGTGACAATCGGGTAAATTCAGGGCATAAATATCTTCAGCCGCCCAAATCCGCCCTTGCTGATAATGGGTAGCATGTCTTTCTCCAAAACAGTCATCCTCTACTTTGGTGGCGATGGCTGATGTATAGGGTGATACAACATCTTCGGAGACAATTTCCCCACAGCGACAGTCAGACTCTGGATCAAAGCGAAACATCCCCACCCGATCTGCATTCAGCAGTTGACGCACTTCTGTGGCGGTTGATTTAAAGATACTCTCCAAATCCAAAGATTCCCGAATTTTAGTCACCACCGCCAACAGCGCCTTCTGTTGGGCAACTTGAGTCGGTTCTGGCATTCTCATCGCTTCCAATTGCGCCACACGCGATCGCAGATAGGTTAATTCGGCTTCGTCATTTGTCATTTGTAAGGGTTTGAGGAATATTTACAGAATTTAATCATGCAACCCGCCCCGACTTTTTGAAAAACACCTTTTTATCCAAATTTACCTTGTTCTTTAAGTGCTTGTCGAATTCTTAACTGAGCATCCCGATCATTAGGATAACGGCTAATTGCCTCTCGCCAGACGCTGAGTGCTTCATCCAATTGACCCTGTTGCCTCAATGCATCCCCTAAATACCAATACGCTTGAGGCTTTTTAATATTAAGGCGAATAGCTTCGCGATATTCACCTATAGCAGCTTCCCAGTTTTCTTGAATCATCCAGCTATTGGCTAGGTTCAAATGTAATATAGGCTTTTCAGGATGCTGCTGGCTCAACGTCTGATACGACTCAATTAGAATTTCCAGTCGATTAACTTTTGCTAGCATTAAACCGACACTAAAAGGAATGTCTGTATTCTTAGGATGGCGCTGGAGCAACTCCTGAACAACATGCATGGCTTCATCCGGTTTTCTTTGTTCAATTAGCGCTTGAGCTAACTTAATATACCCATCCACAGTTTTCGGCGATCGCGCGATTAGATCCCGGAATACAGCTACCGCTTCATCCCATTTATTTTGTGCCAGGAGTGTATTACCGAGCAGTAAGCGCACCATGTCGTTACTGCGTTGTTTCTGGATAACTTGACGAAACACCGTTTCCGCTTCTGGGTAATCCTTTTGCTGGTAAAAGGCGATACCCTTTTGGAACAGCGACGCGATCGCAATTGTCTTACCAATCAAAAAAATAACAGTGAATAAACCGACACTGACGACTATAGCCGCTATCCAACTTGAATTCTGAACAATTCCCATCGGGTACATTTCTCAAACACAGATTACACAGATTGTAATCAGCAATCAGTGTTTCAGGCTAACAAAAAAGCGGCGGGAAACATCAGATATTCTAAAAAGAAGAGTTTCCAGATAAATTGATAAAAACTCGCGATCGCGAGTTTATCCTGCAAATCTACATCCTGACTACGCCACCAGACGAGAAGTAACGCCGCCAGGTGTGTTATCCCCAAAATAACCGGGTTAACCACGTCAAACAGTAGCACTCCACCGAGAATCATACCCAAATAGCAGAGGGTGATAATCCATCGGGTGATATTAAACACCGCTGGCTTACCCAGTCGAATCGTGAACGTGGTGATATTATATAGCTTGTCTCCATCAATATCCGGGACATCTTTGAAAATCGCGATCGCAACGGTAAACACCAAAACAAATAACGTCAGTCCCCACACCGCAGGCGTTGGTGTCATCGCTTCACCTTGTTGCCACACCCAGCTAAAATGCAAGAATAGTCCTAAATTGACCACAGCACCCCGCACCGAGAAGATACAAAGTGCAGCCCAAAAGGGAAACCGCTTCAACCGGATGGGTGGTAAGGAATACGCCGTACCAATGGCTAAACTGACGCTAACCATGAGAAATAACCACCCGCCAAGTAACCCGCCTAACAGCAGCGCAAAGAGTCCAGTTACGGCAATAATCAGCTTAGCTTGTCCTCTGGAAAACTCCCCCGCTGCGATGGGAAGATGAGGTTTATTAATTTGGTCAATCTCCACATCTTCGAGTTGATTGAGTCCCACGATGTAGATATTACCGCAGCAGCAGGATATCCAGGTACCCAAGAGTTGAGCTAAATTGGAGGGTGCGATCGCACCGTCGGTAATCGCTAAGGCAATGACATATAATGCCAATACACTTAGAGTAGTACCGATGATCGTGTGAGGACGCGAAAACTTCCACAAGGCATAAAACCAGTCTGCGGGTTGCTTAAGCGGGTTGAGAGGGGAAGAGGTCAAGGTTGATGGAGAAATTTGGCTCATTCTGGAGTGTAATAGGCTTTCCCGTTCGATTTTACTCTCTTCGCTGGCTTCGTTCTATATTTTTTGTGCGATCGCGTCTTTTATCCAGCTTGTTTATATTTATTAGTATTATTAGCAACTAAGCTGGCACTTCTACCCTTCTACCCAAGGCAAGTATGGCACGAGGCGATCTAATTTACGCTTATCGAGAATTTCTCAACCTGCAAGGCGTCTACAAACATTATGGAATTGACTGCGGCGACGGTACGGTTATCCATTATCGCAAACCCAGTGAAACCATTGAACGTACTTCTTTACCTACATTTGCTAGAGGTGGAAAAATCTATGTAAAACAGTATCCCACTCATTTTATTCCTGATGTAGTTGTTCGCCGCGCTGAGAGTCGTTTAGGTGAACGGAAGTATAATCTGCTATACAACAACTGCGAACACTTTGCCATCTGGTGTAAAACTGGCGTGAGTAAAAGTCCGCAAATTCAAAATTTTATTCCCATTATTACTCAGATGAATACTGAGAACTTATACGAACCGATTAAACGAGCGCTGGAAGAGAAAGATCCTGACAAAGCTACTCGGTTATTGACTCAAGCGTTAGCTGAAATTAAAGGAGTTTGGAATACTCTGCAACCGCAGTACAACCAAGATGTTCGTGAGATAAGCGCTTGGCAGAAAGTCGCCATTCAAGCACTGAAACAAAACCGGGAAGACTTAGCGCGGGCGGCAATTATCCGGAAAAAAGACTATGAGAAACGGGCGCAGGAGAATAAAGAGAAGTTAGATCAGCTTGCTCAGATGACGGAAACACTGATCCGTAATCGGCTGAATGTGAAATAGATTTTGTCTTAAGTTTACAAAGAGCTATCAACTAAGACTATGACACCCATTGAATTGGAAATACGATAGAACAGGTTTAGCGACGAGACGATAGCGCCATCACAATCCGCAGCAAATACCAGAATAGTAATGCGACTGACGCAAATAATTCTAGTGAAGCCGCAACATAGTGATGGGGTGAGTAATGATGCATCACCTTAGAGGTATCGTAGAGAATCGCGGCGGAAGCAAAAGCAACCATAACCACGGAAAAGAATAAGCCCAAGGTGAAACCAAAAATCACGCTACAGATGATTAGTCCCAAGGCTACTAATCCGCCAACTTTTAAGATACCACCCAGAAAAGTAAAGTCTTTGCCTGTGGTAAAAGCAACGGCGGTTAAACCAGCAAACATGAGAAGGGTGAGTATTCCCGCCGTTGGGATAACAGTGGGATCTGAGAAATAAGCCGCAATGTACAGAATCGGGGCAAAAATTAGGGCTTCCGCAACAACGTAAATCCCCAGTCCAGCATACTGAGTTTTGACCGAATCCGCCTTAGCAGCTAACTCCCTGGAGAACCAACCGAGTACCGCAAAACCTGCCAGAATCGCTAGCCAGCTAAACCGACTTGCCGTGACAAACTGGGTTAATACGGCGGCTATGCCAGTTTGAAAGAGTATAAACTCTAAAGCAATAAACGCTCCCACCGCCCCAGCCAGATGCATGTAGGTTTTCTGAATAAATTGAGCGCGTTCACTGGGGGGTGCTTGTGCAACTGTAACCATAGATTTCCTCCTTACTTGGGTAAGTTCTCTTGGTCTCAAAGCTGATTTATAAATACTATTCTAGTACTTGAAAAAATCAGTTTTGCATATCCCCTGAGCTCGGTGAGTCTATAGACATCCTCTCCTAGGATAAATAACTCGTGTAGGGGCGAACTGCTTGCATTAATTAACAACTCCAGAAACAGGGCGGGTTTATATAAGTTACCAGTTTTTGAAGGCATGTTATCGGTAAAACCCGCCCCTACAGATGATCGAGTCGCCCTTTCCTCAACGTTTACGCGATCGCACTCGATAGTTCTTGCCAGCGCTGATGCCACAATTGCTGCATCTTTTGTATTATCTCAGGTAAATCCCGAAAGTCCTGACTTTGTTGATTAATTTCCGAGGCTAATCCTTGGAGTCGGCTAAAATCTCGGCAACAGTACAGTACTCGTTCCCAAGCCCCATACCAATCCCTTCCGGCTTCCTGATGGGCGCGAATGGGTTTCAGGCGTTCTTCCTCGTTTCTCAGGTATTCAGCTTGTTTTGCCCAAGCCTGACGCCACGGTTGCACCGCTTCCGGTTGGTCATGCTGATCATACCAGTCGCGTTCCCTACGGAAGATTTCGCCTAATTCATCAAGCTGGGAACGAGAGGTACAGCGCCCAATCGCTGCCAATCCTGCGTCAATCCAAAGGGGCAAGTTGCGATAACTGACAAAGATGGCACGGGATTCAACTAGCTTAACCCAGATTTGGTGGTGCCAGCATTCGACGCGATCGATTTGCTGAAGGGGAATGTTAAGAAATGTAGCGACTTGGTGGCGTATTTCGTCCAGAGAAAATTGGCGAGGATCAACAATTCCAGCGGTGATTAAGTTCTCAGACATGGTGAATCACTCCTGATTTGGGTATGAGCGGTAGCGTTGGCTTGATTTAGGAAGGTTGATGTTGGATTTGTGGCGATATCGGCTGTTTTGCCAGGAAAACGCTCAAATCCTCAACCCTAAATCAATTGACCCAAAGTCTTAGCCACCCCGTATAAGTTGCCTTAAGAAGTCGGAGTGGCTAGAGGAGTGTTAATATTTCTTCTAGCTTCCAGACTGGCTCCTGCAGTTTGGGGGTTAGCTGCTCAGAGCTGCGCGAACAGCTTTGAGTGGCGCTAAGAGTTTTAAGTTTAATTTGGATTATCTTAGCAGATTGAGGGATTTCTGATCCGGAGTCAAGGCTTTGTTACAAAACTTTATTGGTGGGCATGGCTGAAGCTACGTTGAGGTAGTCGTTGGGAATGTGATTCAGGAATGCCTACCCGACAACTACAATTGGAGAATGTTGAGATTAAATTTTGCAAGGAAGCGTCAAAATGGAAGACAAACAAGACAATTATATCAGCTATTACTGGCAATGCTCATCGCTGCTTGAGCGGCTAACTTGTGAGTGGCTTGATGGCACCCAAGTAACACTAGATTAAATCTTTCGGTTTGTATGTCTTGTAGAGATAGGATTTGACAGGGTTGCAATTGTAAGTAAAGATCGGCTAATTCTCGTAAGGGAGACTTTTCCATCTCTTTAGTGTAACGTTTGGCATTTTTGAGTCCTAGCTCGATGACTAAAAGCTGGGTGGGAAGAGTGCTAACGGTGTAGTGATCACTAATTAAATGAATTCGTTTTTGTCCAGCCACTGATGCGACGAGTTCTAAACCTTTGATGGCGGCTAAAATTTCAGCATCGGTTGAATTACTACAATTTTCCAGCGGATAGCTATAGTGTTGCCAATCAATGGAAAAATTTGCCTCAGATTGTTCCTCCGGTTGAGAGAGGCGTTTCAGGATAACCACTCCAGCCCCAGCACTATTGTGTGACTGTAGATAACTCCCATCTACAACCACCCAAATTTCCGGTTCAAATAATGCAAGTAATTTGATGCCTGTTCGTTCTTGAGGAGTGACAAATTGTTCCTCCGCTTTTAATTCCTCAGTATTCATGAATGGTTATTTAGTCAGTTTTAGCCTCGTCGGTTGGGTTGGTAAACGTAGGCGCAGACTTCTCGCACTCCGGAGGAGAACCCGAAGGGTAGATTAACCTAACACCTAACTCAGTAATCTTTGTTGGGTTTCACTTCGTTCAATCCAACCTACCTTTATCAATACTACAAACCTGTGTTACGTCACGACAATTGAAAAAGGGCTGGTTTTGAAGCAACGTTATTATCAATAGCGTAATGAAAGTCCATAAACCCGCCCCTACAGGGGTAAACAATTAGGAAAAATTAATCCCGCCACAAGGCAATTCCGCCTAATAATCCGTTGATATTGGGGACAATTTTTACATTCGGTGGTAACTCGAAGGTGATTTTTTTCGCTTCTCCGCCACCAATATAAAGATAGTCGTAGTTAAATAAATGTTCTAGGGTTGCGATCGCGCGTTGTAAACGATTGTTCCATTTCTTCTCTCCCTTCTTCTCTAACGCCGCCCGCCCTAACTGTTCTTCGTAGGTGTCTCCCTTGCGAAAGGGGTGATGCGCCATTTCTAAATTGGGGACGAGTTTACCATCCACAAATAAGGCTGAACCAAATCCTGTCCCTAGGGTAATCATTAGTTCCACCCCTTTACCCTGAACCGTGGCTAATCCCTGCATATCTGCATCGTTAGCCACACGCACCGGCTTTTTCAAGGTTTGAGAAAGGGTAGTCGCCAGATCAAATCCTTGCCAAGCTGGATCTAAATTCACCGCCGTTTTCACGACTCCAGCCATAACCACGCCAGGAAAGCCCACAGATACGCGATCGCATTCCCCTTGGGCGGCGGCTAATTGTGCGATCGCATCAATGACAGCATCCGGCGTCGCGGGTTGCGGTGTGGTGACTCGATGGCGTTCAGTGATCGGATTTCCCGCCGGATCTAAAACGATCACCTTAATCCCACTTCCACCAATATCCACGCTAAGAGTGCGGCTGGATTCCTCTGCTTTCGCCATCGGATTTTGATCCTCCTGTTTCAGATAAAAAAATAGGAAACGGCTAAATATGTAGAGACGTTGCATGCAACGTCTCTACATGCATGACTAGATCATTTTTGCCCTCGCCCGTTCTGAACGTGCCTCAGCACTTTCCATCACGTCTGCCATTTTATGCACCATTTCTCCGGGGTAGTTTTCTAACACTTTTGTCGATAGAGAAACACGATTAGTGCCTTCATCCAAGCCAATCACGATTGCTTTAATGGATTGACCCACCTGAAACATATTCGTCAACGATTCCACCATGTTTTGGCTAACTTGCTTAATATGCAATAAGCCCGTAATCCCGTCCAATTCTACAAACACACCAAAGGGTTTGATATTGGAAACCGTGCCATCCACTAACTGTCCTACCTCTAACATAGAGAAGCTTTCAGCGCGAGTGGCTTCTCGTTGAGAAAAGACTAACTTGCTGCGATCGCGATCGGCTTCCAGGATGCTGGCGGTTAAGCTTTGACCAATCAGCGACTCTAAGTTCCCCCGTTGATTCAGGTGCGATCGCGGAATAAATCCTCGCAATCCCTGCCAATCCACAGTCACACCGCCTTTATTCACACCGGATACCTGCACCTGTAGCGACTTGCCACTGTCTTGGATTTGCGCCAGTTGATCCCAAATCTTATTGATTTCCAACTGACGCCGTGATAGAGTTATCTGACCTTCTGCATTCTGTTCCCGAATAATCAGAAACTCCAACTCTTCCTGCAACGGTAGCACCTCTGACCAATCTTCTACTGGTGCCACTGACACTTCTTGCCCTGGAACATAAGCCAGGGATTTCCCGCCAATATCTACATAAACACCATCCATCTCGTAGCTATGCACTTTACCTCGCACCACCTGCCCTTGACTAAATTCGTAGTCATACTCTTCTAGGGCTTTGGCAAAATCTTCCATGGAAAAAGCAGTTTTGCGGGTTTGAGAACGGGTTGATTCTGAAGTCATGAGTATTAGTTGTTTAAGAAAATAGATTTGTCATTTTTTACTTGTCATTTGGGGTTATTGATGACAAATAATCGATGACGAATAACTACAGTTCCTGCTGAAATAGCATCTTCACTTTTTCCCAAGCATCTTTTGCCGCTTGTGGGTTATAGCTGGCACGTTGATCGCAGAAAAATCCATGATCAGCACCTTCATAGCGAAAGATCTGGTGGGAAATTTGGTGCTTTTTGAGTTCAGCTTCAATCTGGTTGACTTGTTCAGCCGGGATGCTAGCATCATCCATGCCAAAGAATAGATGGATGGTTCCCGTAATATCCTGGGTACGGGTAATCGTTGGTTCATTCCCTCCGGGCGTCATCGTGGCAATTCCTGCACCATAGAAGGAGGCTGTCGCTTTGATGTCTGGCAAGGTTGCTGATAGATAGGCGACATGACCCCCAAAACAGAAGCCAATACAGCCGATCGCATTGGATTTAACAGGTGTTTGCCCTCTTAAATAGTCGATCGCGCTTTGGATATCACTCAGCAGTTCCTCCGCCTGGGTTTGCGCCTTATACTCCTTGCCGATTTTCAGGTCAGCTTCTGTGTATCCTGTTTCAAAACCGGGGGCAACTCGTTGATAGAGGGCGGGTGCGATCGCGACGTATCCCTCCTGGGCGATCCGCTGGGTCACATCTCGGATATGGTCATTCACACCAAAAATTTCCTGCAACACAACCACGCCCCCAACAGACTCCTCTCCCACGGGTATCGCTAAGTAAGCGTCAATTTGTAGAGAGCCGTTTTTAATCTTAACCCAATCGCTTTTGATTTCTCTAGCCGTCATAATTCAGGTTTACGCTGTGTTCGTCTATCTATCGCAGTCCTCGCTGCTATGGCTTTTGACCTTCTGGTCAACGGTCAAACTTCTGCTTAATTTTAACCCTCACGTCCCCCTCATTCAGCAAATTATTTACGGATTGTTATAATTATATTAGTTTACTTGTTATTTTTCAAGAATTTATTATCTATCTCTTTTAATTATTCTGATACTCGAAGGATTCGCGAAAACCTGAATCGGGCTTGAATTGTCAAGGGGGTGGTTGGTTGAATATTTTTTTAAATCTCCAACTCCATTGTTAAGCGGCTTCGACTTGAACTTAAATGAAAGAACAAAAGTAAAAATACGGCATGTTGGTTTAGTTTTGGGGATTAGGATAGGTAATTCAAATGCACAATAGCATAGTGAAGAGAGTATTTTAGTAAGGGAAGCCGAATGATACATCAGATTAAGAAAACCGCAGTTGTTGTAAAGTTTAGCTATGATAAATGCTTAGAGAAATGCCTAGGTCAGGACTAGAGGGTCAGCCACCCACCATCTGATCTTAAACTGTAAGTTATACTCTGGTGTCTATTGAAAAGCAAGTGCTTGGGAGACTTTATAATGGTTCAGTACCATATCCAGCCTGATAGCGAAATCCCTGCCTCAAAGCAGCTATTCGACCAAATTCAGTTTGCGATCGCCTCTCGTCAATATCCACCGGGACATAAATTGCCCAGTACCCGTCAATTAGCCATGGAGACGGGGTTGCATCGTAATACCATCAGTAAAGTGTACCGCCAGCTAGAAGAAACGGGACTCGTCGAATCCATAGCCGGATCAGGGATTTATGTGAAAGCCCAAGGTCATGAAGGCGGAACTCAACGTCAATCTCCGATTCTCCAACAATATCCACAAGCATCAAGAGTTGTCCAGCAGAGTTTGGACGAATTACTCTCTCAAGGGTGTTCCCTTAATGAAGCCCGAGAACTATTTTTAGCCGAAATTGACTGGCGGTTGCGCTGTAGTGCCAGGGTACTTGTTACCGTAGAGTCACGAGATATGGGCGCTGGGGAGTTAATGGTGCAGGAATTGGAATCCGCCCTAGGAATTCCCGTCCAGTTAGTCCCCTTAGAAGAATTAGAACAAACCCTAGAACGCACCAATTCCGGTACAGTCGTCACCAGCCGCTATTTTATCCAAAAAGCCGAAGCGATCGCAGCGCCGAAATCCGTGCGGGTTATTCCTGTCGATATTCACGACTATGGACAAGAAATCGAGATTGTCAAAAATCTCCCCAAAGATAGCTGTCTGGGTTGTGTAAGTCTCAGTGGGGGTATTTTACGGATTGTAGACGTGATTATCCACAGTCTGCGCGGGGATGATTTACTCCTGATTACCGCTCAGGTTAGTGATAAATATAAACTTAACGCTTTAGTCCGCAGTGCGCGAACGATTATTAGCGATCAAGCCAGTTATGATACAGTCAAACGGGCAATTTTAGACGCCAGAGATGATCTGATCCGTCCGCCTAAGCTGGTTTGCAGTGAAAATTATATTGGTACAAAATCGATTAATTTACTCAAACGTGAACTGGGTTTGGGGTAATTAGGGTCTGCTGAATAAGTATTGTGGTGAGGATAGGGAACCGGGAACGGTTGTAGTGCGAGCGTCTCGCTCGCTACTAATACCCAATTTAAATGCATTACAGCATACCGCTTCAGTGAGGAGATTGACACCATTGGGGAAATTGGTTTAGTTACATTTAGGTGAAGGAAGAAACGATAGTAGTGAAAAGAACCCCTACACACTCAAAACTTAAAGGACTCCACCTTTTAACTTAAATGGAGTCCAAATAGATGTGACTAAATGAAGCGGAAATTATAGAATACGGAAGATAAAGGGATAGCGGAAAGATTGATCGGGATTTTTCAACACTTGCCAAATCGCCATAATTGGCATGACGACATTCAGGATACCCAAAAGACCCAGTAGGGGCCAACCGATCAGCACAACCGTCAAGAGACCAAAGATTAAGCCGTAGATCCAAAGGTTCAGGTGAAAGTTCAGCGATTCTGTCGCATTTTCCTTCACCACTGGGTCATCAGACACTAACAAAACGGCAATCGGAATACCGATAGATACCAACGCCGCACTAATAAAAATTGATCCATGACAGAGGGCAGATAAAAGCTTGCGTTTGTCGCTATCATAAACATCATACGTCATGGGACAGTCCTCCTTCCCCTCAAGGGAAACTAACTCTTCATTCTGACTGTAACAGGTTCGCTGAACAATACAGGTCGTGAATTCCGTCCTACACAGGGGGGATATTCCTCTCGGTAAGCTGTCACGCATTTAATTGGCAATACCCCCACACCCATCCGTGTCAACTTAAGCCACAACCCTTACCAATTCTCGTTTCCAGCTTTAGGGTAGAAATGCTATTCAGCGGCTCTGCCACTAGTAGGGGAGGCAGAGCCTCTCCTGTAGCGTTCCCAGGCTGAGCCTGGGAACGAGAGTTTCCCTGGAAGCCTGCTCACTAACTGGTTGTTCCGCTTAAGTTGACACCAATGCCCCACACCCTACACCCCCTTTAAGTAGGGGCTGCTGAATGGGAATCTCGATCGCAAATTCTGCGCCTTGTCCTGGTGCAGAGCGACATTTAAGCTGACCTCGATGTCTATCGACGACGATTTGATAGCTAATCGATAGTCCTAATCCGGTTCCTTGACCCACAGGTTTGGTGGTAAAGAAGGGGTCAAAGAGTTGACGCTGAGTTTTCTCGCTCATTCCCGGACCATTATCAATAATCCGAATCGCGACTTGGTTGGGTGCGATAGCTTCGGTACGAATGCGAATCGTGGGAGTGGGATGCTGGTGTCCGTTATCTGTTGTTCTTGATTCCTCTAACGCATCTATCGCGTTACTCAACAGGTTCATAAACACCTGATTGAGTTGTCCCACGTAGCATTCCACTGCGGGTAAGTCTTCGTACTCCTTGACAATCTGAATTTCCGCATATCCAGGTTTTGCCTTGAGTTGATGTTGCAGAATCAGCAATGTACCTTCTAACCCTTCGTGCAAATCTACTGCTTTCACCTCAGCTTGATCTACCCGGGCAAAGTTACGTAAGGATAGCACGATCTGGCGAATCCGCTTGGTTCCCACTTCCATCGATTCCAACAGGCGAGGTAAGTCCTCTCGCAAAAACGCTAAATCAATCTGTTCCGCCGTAGTTTTAATTTCTGGGACAGTTTGGGGATAATGCTTATCATACAGGGAAACTAAATTCAGTAAATCTTGAGCATAATTTCTGGCATGTACCAGATTCCCAAAAATAAAGTTAACTGGATTATTAATTTCATGGGCTAACCCGGCGACGAGTTGTCCCAGACTCGACATTTTCTCAGTATGAACTAATTGGGCTTGGGCATGTTGCAAGTCACGCAACGCCTGTTCTAAGAGGGTGGCTTTTTGCTGAATTTCATCTTGCGATCGCCTGAGGGCAAGTTCGGTTTGTTGGCGTTCCTGAATTTCAGCCTCTAAACGCTGGTTGGCAGCTTCGAGTTCCACCGCACTGGCAACATCAAAGGCTTTGGGCATTAATGGTATTAATTCTAGGGCAGTATAGACGGAAATTAATGCCGTGATTGCTTTGATTAATCCAAATAGCCAATAATCGGGATGCCAAATCGTCCAAATAGCCATAGTATGGGTAATACCGCAGGCAATGATAAAAGCGGCAAACATGAGAAAGACTCGCGAAAACGGCAAATCCCGTCGCTGGCAAACAAAATAGATTAAGGTTAGGGGAATTGAACCATAAGCCAGGGCAATAAACCCATCCGATAAGAGATGTAGCCAGACTAAACCGGGCTTCCAGAGGTAGCAGTTGCCATGAGGCATGAAAAGTGTGGCAGTCAAAACATTAGTGATAAACGACTGCATAATATCTCCTTCTAATCAAGAATTAGCTCTTATCTGGTAAAATGGAAACGCTTTGAGGGGACTCAATCAGTGATCTGGAAAACCATGAACCATGACTCAGCGTACAGTGGAGGATGTAACCCCCTACTCAGGAAATAACGAGGAAGCTCTCACCCTGTTAACGTTTGAACCTGAAGAAATTAGATTTATCCAAACGGCGCTGATTTCAGTATTCCCTAAAATTGATGGAAACTACACCTTCTAGAGTCATAACTCTATAGGGTTAATTTTTGTAAAAGAAACTTGACGATTTATGACTTAGGATATAAAAAATACAAACTCAAGCTAACCAACACAGAAGCTCAACTTCTATAATAGAAGGCTGAGTGTTGCTTAATTAGGCGTTTTGAATGTCCACTGAACTTCAGGCTGAACTGCAAACGGCGGTTGAACACCGACGAAATTTTGCGATTATTTCCCACCCAGACGCGGGGAAGACGACGCTGACTGAGAAGCTGTTGCTATATGGAGGTGCGATTCACGAAGCCGGGGCGGTGAAAGCACGACGGGCACAGCGCAAGGTAACGTCTGACTGGATGGCGATGGAACAACAACGGGGAATTTCGATTACTTCAACGGTGTTGCAGTTCGAGTATAAGAATCGCCAGATTAATTTGCTGGATACGCCGGGACACCAAGATTTTAGTGAAGATACCTATCGCACATTGGCGGCGGCGGATAATGCGGTGATGCTGGTTGATGCGGCGAAGGGTTTGGAACCGCAGACGCGCAAGTTATTTGAAGTTTGCCGGATGCGATCGCTGCCGATTTTCACATTTGTAAATAAAATGGATCGTCCGTCGCGGGAACCGTTGGAACTGCTGGATGAAATTGAGCAGGAGTTAGGGTTACAGACATACCCGGTGAATTGGCCCATTGGTATGGGCGATCGCTTTAAGGGCTTGTTTGACCGCCGTCTGCGGCAAATTCACTTATTTGAACGCACGGCACATGGGAGTAGGGAAGCAGGAGAGACGGTTCTCGATTTGGGGGATTCCCGGATTGAAAAATTACTGGATCAAGATCTTTATTATCAGTTGAAAGAAGAAATAGAACTGATTGAGGAGATTGGACCTGATTTAGATTTAGAGTGGGTGCATCAGGGTCAGATGACGCCTGTATTCTTTGGCAGTGCTATGACCAACTTTGGCGTCAAGCTATTTTTGGATGCGTTTTTAGAGTACGCCATGCAACCGGAAGCCTACAAATCTACAGAGGGGGAAATGCCGCCAACCTATCCAGACTTCAGCGGATTTGTGTTTAAGCTGCAAGCGAATATGGACCCCAAGCACCGGGATAGAGTGGCATTTGTCCGGGTTTGTACGGGTCGATTTGACAAGGACATGACCGTGAATCATGCGCGGACGGGGAAAACGGTACGTTTGTCAAGACCTCAGAAGTTATTTGCCCAAGGGAGGGAATCTCTGGACGTGGCATATCCAGGGGATGTGATTGGGTTAAATAATCCAGGGGTGTTTGCGATCGGGGATACGATTTACAATGGCAAGCGTTTGGAGTATGAAGGGATTCCCTGTTTTTCTCCGGAATTGTTTGCCTATTTGAAAAATCCCAATCCTTCTAAATTTAAGCAATTCCACAAAGGTGTAACTGAGTTGCGCGAAGAAGGGGCGATACAGATTATGTACTCGGTGGATGAGTCCAAGCGCGACCCAATTTTAGCCGCCGTGGGACAGTTGCAATTTGAGGTGGTTCAGTTCCGTTTACAGAATGAATATGGCGTAGAAACGTTGTTGGATATGTTGCCCTATAGTGTTGCCCGTTGGGTAGCTGGGGGGTGGCAAGCCTTAGAAAAAGCGGGACGGCTATTTAACACGGCGGTGGTGAAAGATAACTGGGGACGTCCAGTTTTGTTGTTTAAGAATGAGTGGAATTTACAACAGGTGATTGGGGATCATCCAGAGTTACAGTTGAATGCGACAGCGCCTGTGGCGTCGGGACAGGAACCTGATTCGTTGTGACCTCTCCCCTAACCCCTCTCCTGCGAGGAGAGGGGAATAAAGTTGTAAGCTTTATCACAAACCAATGCACAATTTTTATAGCAATTACAACCAAGAAACAACCGATGGCGAATGGAATGGACCTTACCGTCCCGCTTCGCTAACGCAGCTACACAAACCAAGTCCGCCTGCGCGGACTGATGTTGAGACTGAGTTGACTGAAACAACTACCTGGTCACAATTGACAGCCCAGCAATTCTTTTCCGAATACAGCGGGGCAGATGCTATCTATGACAACGTTAGGTGAGTTATAATTTAAGCTGGAATTACGATGGTTTATTTTGTGGCGAAAACGGGTTGATGTACTTACCTGAGTCCGAGCGTGTAATTTATGAACGCAATCCCCTTATTCAGGTTGCGTGCCAATTGCGGTTCCCACCCATACTTAAGATTTCTCGCCAAGAGCCAGTGGATTTTCAGGATGAGATCAGGTTTCAGTACCCACTCTTCGAGAGTACACAGCCGCAGGTTCCATCTGAAATCTCTCAAGCCATTCAAAAATTTGGTTTACCCCTATTGAGCGATATATCCTATAGCTTTAAATCTGAAGACCAGATATGGCACTTATGTATTAGCAAAGATTCTATTACTCTAAGTACATCTGCATACGAGAGGTACGAACATTTCCAAAAACGTTTTCGAGAAGCGGTTGAGCTTTTTGAAAGAATATATACACCATCTTTTTACACAAGGGTTGGGCTTCAATATCAAGACTTGATTATTCGCTCAAAGCTAGGGCTTGAGAATAAACAATGGTCAGATTTGATCACAGAACATATTGCTTCCGAGTTATACAATGCTAAACTTTCACCCTCAATTCAGTCAATTATAAAAGACCTAGTTTTGAAAACTGAACAGGGTCAAGTCCATTTTAAGCATGGACTTGTTTTCGTGAAACAACCAGACAGAAGTGACGATGAGCTTGCTTATTTACTAGATGCTGATTTTTATACAGAACGAAAAATAGAGAGAGGTGAAAATGTCTGGAACATACTCGGTAAATTCAACAAATCAGCTAGAAATCTTTTCAGATGGAGCATCACAGATACCCTCCATCACGCTATGCGACCCCAGACACTTGAAACCACAGAGATATAGTCAGACTTTAGCAGAAATTCCTACAAAAAATTTTATTGTTGATCGAGAAAGTGGGAAAACGCTTATAGTTCAGCATCCATCGTTTGAACTAATGATGTCCGATTCTTCTTTATCTTTCAGAAGTGATTGGAATCGCCTACCTCTCAGTAAATTTATCGCACTACTGAAATGTTTGCTAATCCTTCAATCTCTGCCGGAATCTGCTTTAGAAGAAGCGGCTGAGGAACTTCAAGGAATTGCTGATTTTTATTCTGATCGCTTTTCTCAAGCTAATCTGTCTACTATTCCAGCTAGCCGTGTTAAAGGTAAATTGAAATCCGCTCAAGTTAGACCACCTATTGTTGTGGAACCATAGCTTGTCTAACAATATTTGATGCATGAAAAAAAAGCTATCTACCAGCCGTCAATTAAGAATGCTTCTCTCAGGCAAGGAGAGATACTAACAGATGTGGTTCAGTACAACCCTGTTGTTAGTGAACTATCACGAGAGGCTGAAGAATTGTCTTTTGAACCAGTCATTCATCCTTATGCAATTATTGTTACACAAGATTGTGATTTAGATTGGGATTATAGAGCTAGGCAAAGTAATGATTTCAAGAAAATATTTGGAATTGATGCATCTACCTTATACTGTCAACTTGACCTAGGGATAGCCAAGCGACGCACCCTTTTATCGAGTCCTTACCTAGAACATTTTTCTCAACGGTATTATAGTTTTCACAGCAGAGTTGCATTGCCTTATCAATACGAAAGTGAATGAGAAAGTTAATAGTCGGCAGGTATAAAAACGAATAAATGGTATCCATCGGATGTTCTCATGCTCCTGACCCATCTGGGTAAATCCGCTACGATTAATAAAATAGTACAAAATAGTAGTTTTGAGATCGCACGATGCCTTCCCCCTTTCCTGGGATGAATCCATACCTCGAAACTCCCCAACTATGGTCAGAATTTCATAGTCGGCTAATTGTCGCGATCGCAGATTCGCTTAACCCCCAAATCCTGCCTAAATATAGGGCGGCGGTTGAACGTCGCATCTATGAAATGAGTGATGGAGAGTCTGTTTTAGTCGGAATTCCCGATGTCAGCGTCACTCAGGGAATAAATCGTCCCAGCCAAGACGAAATATCCAGCAATATCGGAACGCTGACACCACAACCCACGATTGTTACGTTACCCATACCCGAAGAAGTTCGCGAAAGTTACCTGGAAATCCGCGAAATTGAAACTGGGCTAGTTGTCACCGTTATTGAACTCCTCTCACCCAAAAATAAAAAATCGGGTTCAGGGCGCATCGCCTACGAAACCAAGCGCCAACAAGTTCTACGCAGCCTTACTCATCTGGTGGAAATTGACTTACTCCGTGCGGGTACACCGATGGCCATGCGGGGACAATTTGCACCATCCCTTTATCGTATCCTGATAAGTCTTGCTGATCAGCGTCCTCGTGCTAACTTATATTCTTTATCCTTGCAAACTCCAATTCCTATTTTGAAAGTCCCTCTTCGTAAAGGAGAGAATGAACCTACACTCGATTTACAACGTTTAATTCACGAGGTCTATGATCGCGCGGGTTTTGCCTTTGTCATTGACTACAATCGTCTGCTTTCCCCGCGTCTTACTCAAGCCGATCAAATCTGGTTGACGGAACATCTAAAATCTCAGAATTTGATCAACTCATCTGATTACTAACTTTTCACTCGAAGCCTAGAAAGCTGAGAAGTTGACTTCTCCCCCGGTTAAAACGCGGGGGATTCTAAGCAGATACTTTGGGACGAGCTGAAGCCGCGTCCCGTCGTTTTATCTTTTTAGAGTTCCAGAGGAAGACTCTGGATGGCGCAGTCAAAAACGCCCTACTGACGCAAGGCTCAATCAAGACCTAGCTGTATCTCTACTTTGCGGAGAATGTTAGCAGCACCATTAGCATCGGCGTTGACAAATTCTCCGTTTTTGGTGCGGTACATTCCCCGTTTTACTCGCTTTCCACCCTTGCTCCACCCTTCCGGGCCTGAGCCGAATACAGGCAGAGGGTCATTGTCAACAAAACTAGCTTTAGAGGTATAGCTTTCTTCAGTTTCTACGAACTGAATCCCATACTGCTCACACAGTTGCTCAATCCTGTTTTTGAGACGAGCGGTAGGGATTTGAACAAATTCCTGGTTCGTCTTTTTCCCTAACTCAATTCCGTCTTTGCTGCGTCGATTCCAGCCGAAAACAACTGTTCCAATCCGATATTGGAGACAATGGTTGATAACGACACGAGCGGCTTTGTTAACCGCATCTCTTATTTGTCTATTACGCCTTTCTGTGAGAGAGGCTAATTCTTCATTCCAAAACCCTTGAGCTTTACCCAATTTAATGATTGCAACCCGCTTGTTGTAGAGCTGGTTAAGGCTCTTTAGTTTGCGTCCATCAACGATAAAGCTGGTCTCTACGTTAGAGACACAGGTGATCCAATTATTAAGTCCGGGGTCGATTCCTATCACCCGCGAGGGATCTACATCTGCTGTCACAGAAGGCAGAAGGTAGACAAACTCAGCGTAGAAGCAACCGTTGCGGGGGAGGATTCTCAGCTCCTTGATGTCTTTGAAGTTGAGGTTAAATAGTATTGGGATAAAGAAATTCGCTATCTTGAACCATGTTTTAACCAACTTTCCTAGCGGTATTCTGATTCGACCATCTTTAATCTTCAAAGCCTGCTTAGGATAACTAACAACAGAAAGACCGCCTTTCTTTAAATACTTAGGCAGTTTAGGACTATCTGCTATCTTTCCTTTTATAAATGCCTTTATCAATCCACCGAAGGACTTAAAAGATTCGCTAACGGTTCTTAGCGCTTGTTGAGCTGCTTGAGAATAGAGGGCTTGGAAATGTTTGTTGTTTTTATACTCCTTTTCTAGGTCGTATTTACCGATAATCCGCCGACGCTTGAACCAGATTTGACGAGCATAATAGATGCCGCAGTTCATCAAGTTATTCGTTTCAGCGCAAATAAACTCTAAAACTGCGGCTAGCTCTTTATCTGGATTTAACAATACTTGCTGACAACCGTACAAGAATATCACCTCCCTGTTTATGGTTCTATTATATATATCACTTGAGGAAGTTATTGCGGGATAAATCCCGCTGTCTTTACGACTTGCTCGGTTTCATCCCTCGGATAAATCGCGAGGGAGCCTGCACCATCGCTTGCCTGTAATATTCTCGTTAACCCAACAAGACCACTGTTTGCTGAGGATAGGTACGCCTATACATAAACCTACGCTACAGTCACATTTACCGCCACCAAGACTAATATTCATTCTATTGGGACTTACGCCAACTAGCACTGCAAGCGCTACCTGTAGAGAGAATTCATGAATTTCCCCTACTATGGCTAAAGTTGCGGCGTAAGTGTTGTCTACGTTGGCACATTGGGACATTAGCGATGCTGTTTATGACATAGCAACAAGGGAGGGGTTGCGCTCCACAGAGGAGGTTGAACAAAGAGATTAAGCATTAGGGTAACGTGCAAGTTTACGCTTACGAGGCGTTTACCGCTTCTGATCAGGGGTTAAGTGCTACGATCTTAACCAATTTTAGGATAGCTTTATATTTTCTTCATAAAAACGGCTGGGGTGGGGGAAGCGGGGAAGATGGGGAAGCTGGGGAAGCGGGGGAAGCGGGGGGAGAGAAAGTTATATCTTTTGAATGCAACTTGCTATAAACTGCCTCAACCGATGAGAGATAAAAAGTTTTAAACTAAAAATAGTCAAGAATCTATTGAAAACCTGATTGAGTCAAAGTGTTATACCGAATTTGGCAAAGCTGTTTCTGGGGGGTGTCATTGTTCCTCGGTGTTTTCAGTCTGGCGGTAACGGTTGAAGCTCAACCTGCACCCGTGTTTATTCCGTTTATGGAACGTATCCAAAAAAATTTGCCTGTCGGGTTAGCCATGCGCTTACCCACCCAGTTACGAGTGAATGATCTTTTGGATATTGATCCAAACCAATTAATTGTCCGTGTCTTTCCCTCACAAGCCCCCCCTAGTTATATGGTAAGTCTGTTTACCTGCGATCGCAGCCCGAATTCTTGCTTATTAGGTAGCTTTTCAGTCAACCCCAAGGAGTCGGCGAGTGCGAGGCGTGATCTGGAGCGACATGAAACTCTAGGCGATCGCATTACATTGGCGCCTAATGTTGCTGGATATCTGATTGAAGGACCATCTCAAAATCCATCCTACTCCTTCTCAACCGTGATGTGGCAGCAAAACGATATGATTTATACGATTAGCTTTCCTGCCATTGAACGGCAGAATATTCTCTATATGGCGCTTTCTATGGCAAGGGAACAAGGGTTTTATCGTCGTTAGTCATTTGTCATTTGTCATTTGTCAGGGAATAGGGAATGGGGAATAGAAAACTCATAAGTCATGATTCAGAACTTGGCGAATTACATCGGCTGGAACTTGATCGGTTATCGATACCTGACCAATTTGCGTGGGTAAAACAAATCGTACTTTACCATCTTTCACTTTCTTATCAGTTTGCAGGGTATCAATAATCGCATCAATATCCAATCCCGGTGGTAACTGAGTGGGTAATCCGGCTTTCTCGATTAAAGCCTTCTGACGTTCTGCTTCCTGGGATGTCCACATCTGAAGTTCTACCGCAATTTGACCAGCCGCAACCATGCCAATCGCCACCGCTTCCCCATGATTAACGACTTTATAGCCAGTTAAACTTTCGACCGCATGACCAATCGTGTGACCATAATTTAAAATAGCTCTTAATCCGGCTTCTTTCTCATCCTGACTGACGACATCGGCTTTGGCTTGGCAGGAGGAGGATAAAATAAAAGACAATAATTCATCATCCAAATACCGCCGCCCGTCGAGACGTTTAGTATTCTCTAACTTAGCAAATAAGTCAGCATTCCAGATTACGCCATATTTAATCACCTCTGCCATTCCCGCCCGTAATTCTCGTGGGGGTAAGGTTTGTAAAACTTGCGGATCAATTAAAACAAAGCGGGGTTGGTGAAATGCACCAATTAAGTTTTTGCCTTGAGGATGGTTTACCCCTGTCTTACCGCCAATGGCTGCATCTACCATAGCTAAAAGGGAAGTGGGAACTTGGACGACATTGATCCCCCGTAACCAGGTAGCCGCCGCAAACCCCGTCATATCCCCGATTACGCCTCCCCCTAATGCCACCATAGTTGAAGACCGTTCTAAGCGGTTCTGGAGGGCTGCATCGTGGATTTTTTGAATAGACTTAAGGGTTTTATAACGTTCGCCTGCGGGTAAGGTACAGTGAGACACCTGATAGCCGACCAACTTTAGCGCCGCGATCGCCCGTTCCCCGTAGCGGCGAAAAATGGCTGGATTGGAGACGAGGAGAACCTGCTTCCCCAGTTTCAGCCGACTCATCCAAACACCTATATCGTCTAAGCTTCCCGGCGCGATCGCAATATCATAAGACTGCGGCGGTACTTCAACCCGAATCACTGACTTCATTTGATTTATCCTAAGCCACTCTGGGCTGTATTTTATCCCGCTCTGATGATTCAATGGATAAATAAGACTTTTTTTGGGAGAGTAGTATATGCCAGTCTCTGGAATCATCGCCTATTTTGTCATCCTCGGTGGCGCCACAGGTGTCGCCCTAGCCTTGTTTTTTGGTCTGAAAGCTGTCAAATTGATTTAGACCCAGGGATGAGACCCAACAAGAATCTGTTGGGTTTCACTCCGTTCAACCCAACCGACCAAAGTGCGATGATCCGTCAAAAAAGTGGCAAGGAATGATTAGAGGTAAAGCCAGGAAAAACTTGAGCAACTTGATTCGCCTTAAGTTGAATATGTTGTTCTAATATAGACGCGATCGCTTCTCGAAAATCTGTGGTGACGGCTAAATCTCGTCCTTGGAATAACGCCGATTCACTCAAACCTGACCATTCCCCATAAACCTTACCACCACGAATCCCACCCCCTAAAATCCACATCACGTTACCATGTCCGTGATCCGTTCCCCCATTACCATTCTCCTTCACCGTGCGACCGAACTCCGATAAGATTGCGATCGTGGTATCGGCATAGAGTGACCCTAATTCCTTGACTAGAGTCACTAATCCTTGGGCTAGAGATTTCAGTTTATTGGCAAACTGACCCTGACTGCTTCCCTGATTAATATGAGTATCCCAGCCACCTAACGCCATAAATGCCAATTGAGTCTGGGAATCTCCAACCATCAGCTTGGCGAGATTACGAGTATCTTTGGCAAACTGACTAGGAGGTGGTGCGCCTCGGTCAGCTTCCTGCATTTCAGCCGCCAATGTTGCTAACAGAATTTCCCGAGCTTTTTGCCCTTCCTGATAAGCTAGATGAATCGAATCATTTCCACTGTAAAGACGTTCAAATGCTGCATTAAGTTGAGAACGATCCACTGACAGAGAACGAGTAGCATTATTTCCTAGTGGTAGACTAGCCACAGAACTTTGACCCATCAGGATAGGTGAGATCATCGAACCGATATTTACGGCTTGAGTTGGTCTAGCTTGAGGGAGAGTCGCTAACAGGCGATTCATCCAACCATCAGATGTCGTTTTATCTCCAGGAGTTCCACTTTCCATATAATTTTGAGCATCAAAATGAGAGCGAGTGGTATCCGGTGATCCGCAAGCATGGATAAATGCTAAACTTCCTTGTTTCCATAAAGGAATTAGGTCAGCTAAAGCGGGATGCAAGCCAAAACGACCATCTAAATCTAGCACTCCTCCCTTTTCTTTGGGTTGGGGAATAGCAATTCTGGGTCTAGCTTCGTAATAATCTGGGTCTTGGTAGGGAACCACCACATTTAATCCATCGATACCAC
The DNA here is from genome assembly GCF_040219735.1 of Coleofasciculus sp. G1-WW12-02. Classification (NCBI taxonomy): domain Bacteria; kingdom Bacillati; phylum Cyanobacteriota; class Cyanophyceae; order Coleofasciculales; family Coleofasciculaceae; genus Coleofasciculus; species Coleofasciculus sp. G1-WW12-02. Next base: position 49,354 of record NZ_JAVJRX010000019.1, read on the forward strand.
CGCGCAGGAATATGACAATAAGTCGCTTGTTGGTATTCGTTGAAGCCATTCCTCTAGCCGCCCAACCATGGAACCCAATCGGGGTAAGTCCAGCAGCAGTTAAGAGGCTAGCGTATTGTAAAAATTTGCGTCGGTTCATGGGGTTGAAAGTCGGGGCGGTTTAGCTGTTCTAGAACGGATATCATTAATCACAGGGTAAAAGAGTCAGTTTGTCAAGGTGACGACGATAGAGATTTTTGGCGATCAGTTTTGGCATAGTACCCATTGTCGGGGCGGATTGACGTTAAAACTATTGTCTAATAGAAGTCTGAGATCGGGTAAAGTGAGGCTTGAGAGACTGCTACGGATGCCGACCGATTGAACAATTTCTGCAGAAAAAACCGGATATTTTACAGAGGATAAAAGCAATAGCCAAATGTCCTCTTAAGGACGCGGCTGCCGTCAACTCGACTCGATGGGCGTTGTATCATCAGCTAGCAGCTACGGGTTTACCAGTTGAAACGGGGACAGGTGGAATGACAAAGTTCAACCGCACCCGCTTAGGTTTACCGAAAACCCATTGGCTCGATGCTGCAAGCGTAGGACAATCAACCCCAGAGAATTTAATAACTCGAAATATTAATCCCTTGGTAATCAAGGCAACGGGACATGGGAGGAGGCAAATGGCACAAATCAATAAATTTGGCTTCCCACGCCGAAAAAAAGATGGCAGTCATAGCGTGAGAAAAAGCACCAAAGAGTTTCATGGATTTAAGACAGGCGATATTGTCCGCGCCATTGTCCCCACCGGGAAAAATCAAGGAACGCACATTGGGCGAGTGACAGTGAGAGCTGGTCGAGTCTTTGACTTGACTACAGCAAAAGGGAAACTGCAAAGCATCAACTGGAAGTATTTCGAGCCAATCTGGAAAGCTGACGGTTATACTTATGTCCACAAAGGAAAGAAATGTCCATTGATTTAACGATTAGAGCAATAGCGATCGCACTTTGCCGCCATCATCGCACCTTACCCCTCAACTTACATTAAATCGCGATCGGTGGTAGAGGCTTAAGTGGGAAAATATATCTGTTCTGACTGGCTTCATATCTTCAGATGACGAACTTTCCTCAGCACCAACCCAAGGACGACCCCATGCGGAGTGTCCATACCACGAACTTTCCCCAAATCCTCACCCAACTGGGGATTTCGTTAGTTGTTTCCACTTACCAAGCGGGTAAGTTAATCGTCCTCCGTGCTGATGGAGAACATATCAATACTCACTTCCGCGTCTTCCAAAAACCCATGGGTTTAGCAGCGGATCGAGGTAGAATCGCCATTGGTACAGCCAACCAAGTTTGTGAACTCCGCAATGTGCCAGCCGTTGCTCAAAAGTTGGAACCTATCGGTAAACACGACGCTTGCTATCTTCCCCGTAATTCTCACATTACTGGGGATATTGATATCCATGAAATGGCATGGGCACAACAAGAACTCTGGTTTATCAATACCCGTTTTTCTTGTCTATGTACCCTTGACTTTGACCACAGCTTTGTCCCCCGTTGGCGACCTGATTTTATCAGCGCCTTATCACCAGAAGACCGTTGTCATCTTAATGGTTTAGGTATGGTAAATAATTACCCTAAGTACGTCACGGCATTAGGAACAACAGATAGTAGAGGAGGCTGGCGAGAAAATAAGGCTTATGGTGGCGTATTGATGGATGTAGAGACAAATCAGGTGATTGTGCGAGGATTATCAATGCCTCACTCACCCCGTTGGTATCAAAATCGTCTCTGGGTATTGGAATCAGGGAATGGTTCTCTAGCAACCGTTGATTTGGCGTCTGGGAAATGTGAGACAGTGACTCAACTTCCTGGTTTTACGCGGGGTATAGATTTCTGGGGTCCCTTGGCGTTTATTGGTCTTTCCCAAGTACGGGAAACCGCAGTATTTAGTGGTATTCCTTTGACCGAAAGGCTCTCCGAACGAATCTGTGGGGTTTGGGTGGTCAATATTGAGACAGGGCAAACTGTGGCGTTTTTGCAGTTTGAAGAGGCGGTGCAGGAAATTTTTGCGGTTCAGGTATTACCCGGTATTCGGTTTCCTGAGATTATTGACTGGGATGAAAAACTAATTGCGACTTCTTATGTTTTGCCGGATGCAGCGTTGGTGGATGTGCCTGATGGACAAAAGCAGTTGGTAAGAGAAATTAGTACCTTTCAATCGCAGGTGGGGTCAGATATACCGAAGAAATCGGGGAAGTTTAAGCGGAAAAAGCGCGGATTTGATGTCAACAGTTAGTAGAGACGTTGCATGCAACGTCTTTACATAATGATGAAAGAAGCTTCACGATTTATCTTGCAGTTTCCGCTTCAGCAGTGAACCAGTTCCAATAACCACTAACCCAATTAAACCTAGCATTGACGAAGGTTCAGGAACAGAAGTTGATGGCGGTTGCTGTTGCTGTACCTCAAACGCGCCAATGTCAGTTTGACTGCCTGAAGTCCGGTTAAAGCCAGAACCACGTTGGTCAGTGAGCAGTCCGAGGGGGTTACTGCCTGCATCAATAGCAGGACTACCAGGGAGAAGAGCGTGAGTTTCGGTAGGACCGCCATTATTTTTTAACCCACCCAGCACAGGGTTAATGCCAATTAAGTTGTTACCACCGGAGGTGAAGCCACCAAAAATGTCATCACCCTTCCTGTTGCCAGCAACAATGCTACTGGTAATTGTTAGGGTATTTGTTCTGTAGATGCCGCTACCTAAGCCAATGCCGTTGCCAGAGTAGCAGTAGCTGCTGCCGCCGCTGGCTGCGTTGCGAGTGATGGTGCTGTTGAACACTTCCCCGCGACCGAATATGCCGCCGCCGTAGCCGTTGCCCTGGCTGCTTAAACAGCTTGTACCGCCTTGTGCTGTGTTACCGCTGATAGTGCTGTTGATCAGGGTCACTCGACCCGATATACCACCGCCATAGCCCTCGGAACCGCTGCTATAAAAGCTTGAGCCGCCTTGTGCTGTATTCTTACTAATGGTGCTGTTGGTTATTGTTCCACTACCCAATATGCCGCCACCTCCGGCACTGCCACCATCGCGTCCGAAAGCCGCGCCCCCGTAGGCGCTATTGCCGTTGATGGTACTATTGTTCACGATCAGGTTGCCGGAGCGATCCAAGATCCCGCCCCCGTAGGCGCTGCCGCCATAGTAGTCGCTAGACTCACCGAATGCTACATTGCCGCTAATGGTACTGTTGTCCACTATCAGGTTGCCGGAGCCATTCAAAATGCCGCCCCCGAATGCACTGCCAGGGCGAAAACGGCTGTCGCCGCCCTCTGCACTATTACCACGGATAGTGCTGTTAGTGATTGTTAGATTGCCGGAGCTGTTTAAGATTCCGCCACCGCTACCGTTGCCAGCGTAACCGTAACCGTAGTAGTTGCTAGGACCACCATTGCCACCTGTTGCCGTATTTCCACTGATGGTACTGTCGGCTATCGTTAAGTCGCCGGATTGGTTAAAGATGCCACCGCCACTCCCTTCACCACCGTACCAGCCGTTCGGGGCATAGCCACCTTCTGCCCTGTTACCATTGATAGTGCTGTTGACTATAGTTAGTTCGCCGGAGTTGTTAAAGATACCGCCACCTTTGCCTGTGCCACCGTAGTAGTAGCCTGCGCTGTCGGAGGATACTTTGTTGCCACTGATGATGCTGTTGGTTATCGTTACATTACCGGAGTCGTTAAAGATGCCACCGCCCCGACCTTCGCCAGAATAGGTGTAGCCGTAGTAGGAGAAGCCTATACCGAATGCAGTGTTGTTAGTAATCACAGCATCCACAAGGCTTAGATTTTCATCAGCATTGAAAATTCCACCACCTACAGTTAAGAATGGGTTAAAATCAGCGGCTTGAGCATTGCCATTAGTCAGAGTCAAACCAGAGATGAGAACATCAAGGATGTCGCTGCCTCCATCATTGATGTTAAAGATACGAGAGTTGTTATTTCCGCTAACCGTCAGCAGATTAGCGCCGGGACCGAGAATATTTACCGAGTCGGCAATATTAAGCGCTCCACTGGTGAGGGTGATGGTACTCGGAACACCACCTGTGTCAAAGATAATCTCATCCAAACCTGATTGGGCATTGGCATTGAAGATTGCCTGACGAAAGCTGCCTGTCCCTGAGTCAAAAAGATTGTTAACTGTGAAAGTAGCCATTTTCGTATTCTTTAAAGCCTGTTGAAAAAGTTTATAATCCGGTTTCCCTCCGCAGTAAGCGTACTATTGATTCTGACAAAAAGATCAAGCCAAGAAATGTCTTCATGAAATCTTTAAAAAGTTAACTTTGTAAATACTTATAGTCGTAAAGAATTATTACAATGTAAATTAACTTAATAAATGCGCTAAAGCTTTGATAGAGGGAAAACAAGTTAAATAACATTTAATATCAAAATAGCTTGATTGTGATTAAGTAATTATTATCAAAATCTTATCGCCTGAAAACACCATAAATACGTTTTAACCATCAAGAAAACTTATCAGAGAGTTCCGCGTCAGGTGAGGACGTTACTTCACAGAAGCTTCATACAGCGCGATGGCGTGTAAGTGAGGTACACAGACAGATCCCCGACTTCGTAGGAGTTGTCGGGGATCTTGCTTAGAAATTTTGGCCGAGAGACGAACCCCAATAAAAATCTGTTGGGTTTCACTCCGTTCAACCCAACCTACTGGCGTGGACCCAGCTAAAATTGTGGAGTAGATTTTACTATTGAATAGGGCGCACGCCATGCGCCCCTACGGTTTCTTTTCCGTAATTCTAATTCATTTTGACTTATACTAAATTCGGGTTAACTACCCCCGTTATCACCCAGTCCGCGCAGGCGGACTTTGTTTGTGTAGCAGCGATTTCAATCGCCTTGAAGGGGGTGATAAAGGCTCTAATACCGACGCGATCGCTCCTCGAAAATCCTATTCAAACATAGGCGGTTCTTTTAGCTGGTTTTCCGAAAAACTGAGGGGACTAGGGGAAGGGGGTAAACTATTCACTGTTGCAGGTGTACGAATTCGTTCTAGCTGACTCAATGCCCAACGCGCTGTTTCCTGAACATCAGCCTCCGGATCATCTAAGGCATAGGATAATAACTGACTCATTTGTGCCACTAATTCATACATCAATGTCAAATCTCGGATCGCGTTTTTACGCACCTGGGGATTATCATCCTGTAGGGAAAGCGCTAACGCCCGATTCATAGGTTTGAGTGTTTTCATACCAATTTGGGATAGCGCCTCTATAATTAAGCTGCGCTGCTGAGAATCAGACTCTAACATCAGATTTACCAACGGTTGTACCGCCCTGGAATCTCCCCGTTGTGCCAGTTCCCAAATTGCTTTGCGTCGTTTGGTTGGATCAGAATCTTGTAAGTCTTTAATTAATTGATTCACCCCATTTTTTTTCGCCAGCCGATTCTTGGGTTGAGTCAGTGGGGCGCTAGTTGAGGGTTCAAAATGGGATGGTGATTCACTGATGTGGGAGTCAGTTACGCTTAATCCTGAAGGATTGTATCCATTTTTATAGGGTTCAGATAGATGAGTTGGGGGGAGGTCAACCGATTCGGCGGGGGATGACTCTCGCCCATTGCTACTCGACATTACCATAGGCAGTTCCGGTTCCTCTGGAGGGGAAGAGGGCACAGAATCCTCTGCTTTTGCAGGGGCTTGACCTTTTTTGGGATTATCCAATACCTTGAGTAAAAAGAATAAGCCTCCACCAAATATTCCTAAGGTTCCACAAACACCTGCGACTATCCACAGGAGTTGTTGGCGATTGCTGTTGGGTTGAGCTTTGTCAGCGTTTTGGTTATCTTCCTCAGCGTTTTCTGCTGCCGCTGGAGAATTATCGGGATCAGGGACTTCCGCCGCTGCGGCTTGCAGCTTAGTCCATGTGCTTAAACCAACAACACCATCTGCGTCAAGATCGATTGACTCTTGGAATTCAATAACAGCCAGCCTGGTGGTGTCTCCATAGACACCATCGGTATCGCCCTCGTAGTAGCCTAGCTTTTTCAGACGAGTCTGCAAGGCTTGCACCGTTTCTCCTCGACTCCCCACTTGCAGGGGTAATTCCTCAATGCCTTTAGGACTGGGGGACTGAGCGAGGAGTAAGGGGGGGGATAGGTTAACCGATGGATGGGCGATCGCAGGCTCTAATCCTAGGAGAGAGCCAATGCCCATAAACCCGCCCACGCAGGTCATATAGGCAGCTAGAAGTACAGGGGAGCGATGGCAAGTCATAAGAAAATTAGGAACCTGAAGGGTTTGCCATGTCGGGACAGCCTCTTATCAGTCTCACTCCAAGATAGCTTAAATACTTACTCCTGAATTAAAACGGCGACCTAGATGATTCAATTTTAAAAGAGCCAAGAGTGTTTGCACCTGTTCCTCCCACTTTATCAAATGTAGGCGATCGCAAACGGCTGAAGGAAAGTGCATTTTTCCATAAACTGTATCTCAGAATACAGAAACTTAATAAAATATTTTCTTTCCCCATCCTCCAAAAGCGGGTTTAGTTAAGTTGTAGGTTATCTTCAGAACAAACGTTCAGGGTAAAACCCGCCCCTACCCCTGAAACTGTTCCTGTATCAACTGAAAACATTTCCAGCTACTGAAATTGGTTACCGAGGCAATCCTTCAACTTCAGAGTCTTGGACTTTCAGAGGTAAAGGAATCAACCCCATCGCTTTCAGGCTGCGGATGATGCGATCGCGAGGGGTTAAGGATTCGGCGGTAACGGTCTGACTGGCGGTACTCCAGGCTTGGCGGAATGATGCCAATCCCTGAGCAATTTCCTGACGCTGATTAATCAAATAGATACTAACTAACGTCAAACTGACGCCTACCCATTGCAGGGAACTCAAGACTTCCCCTAAAAACAGATTGCCAAATAGCAGGGCAAAGACAGGAGTCAGAAACGTCAAAGCACTGAGACTGGTGAGATTCCCCTTAGAAGCAAAATAGAAGAATAACCCATACGCGATCGCACTGCCAAATATGGTCGAGTAAGCCAGTGCCATCCAGCCACTCAAGTCAATGTTCACCCACTGTTGAGATTCCCACATCCCCGAAAGCGCAAACAAGGGTAATCCGCCTAAAATCATGTGCCAACCTGTCGCCACAACGGGATCGGCATATCGAGTGATATAGCTAATGCTCACCGTTCCACAAGCCATCGACAGGGATGCCAATAACATCAGCCATTCCCCACTTTGGAAAAGATGCTGCCAACTCAATTCCACAGTTGCCACCTTGCCATGCACAAGGCTCAAAATCCAGGCATCTGGCAAACCAATCAAACTGATACCCACAATACCAATTGCCAGTCCTAAGCCACCCCACAGACCAATAATCTCACCAAAAAGCCAACCTGAGAGTAATGCTACAGCTAAAGGCTGAGAATCAATCATCACTGAACCCAAGCCAGCCCCCGTTCGCACTAAGCCCTCGGCTAAAAATCCTTGAAATAAAGCACCGTCTATTAGCGCAAACAAGCTAATCCATAACCAAGCAGCCCACCCTTTGGGTTGAGGACGCCCCATCATCGAAGCCGCGATCAGCACAAGCACTCCAGCGGGGACTAAGCGCACTCCTGCCATGAATAGAGGAGTTGTATGGGGAATGACCCCTTTCATTGCTACCATTGCCGTCCCCCACAGGAAAAACGGCGCAATCAACAGTAAGGAGGTGAAAGGGGATTGGTTCGTTATTTTTAGCTGCATGAGATTGTATTTATTATCAACGCTTGGGATAAACCCCGGATATTTTTTATGATTCTTTACATAGATTGTACTGAATTTTTACTTTATGTTAAGCAAATGATACAAAAATGTGATGGATCGCTGGTCATTCGTCCTTTGTCCTTAGCCCCCCTACATCTGTGCGCCTGTGTACCTGTGCTTAAAATAACAGGAGACAGATTCGGACAAAAAATCTTAGATCGTGCAAACTGGTAAAGTAATATAGCGGTTCTCACCAAGGTGAGATACACTAAACCCTTTAACTTGGCGGGACACCGCTTCGTGTCTACATCCCTCATCCCTAACTTTTGATAACGATATGCCCTGGCCCTTTAAGCCTAAATCGCGGAAACAGATTGCTCGCATCGAAATCACGGGTTTGATTGCTGGTAATACTCGCCAACGGGTACTAGAGGCGCTCAAAACCGTGGAAGAAAAGAAATTCCCTGCCTTACTTTTGCGAATTGACAGTCCCGGCGGCACCGTTGGCGACTCTCAGGAAATCTACAGCGCCTTGATGCGCCTGCAGGAGAAGGTGAAAATTATTGCCAGTTTTGGGAATATCTCCGCCTCTGGGGGAGTTTACATCGGTATGGGGGCTGAACATATCGTGACCAACCCCGGTACGATTACAGGAAGCATTGGCGTTATTCTGCGCGGCAATAATCTAGAACGTCTCTTAGACAAGATTGGAGTTTCCTTCAAAGTCGTTAAATCCGGTCCTTACAAGGATATTCTGGCGTTTGATCGTGAACTCACAGAGCCCGAAAAAACAATTTTGCAAGAGATGATCGATACGAGTTATCAACAGTTCGTGCAAACCGTTGCTGAAGCACGAAACCTGGCGGTGGAAACGGTGAAAAGCTTTGCCGATGGTCGAATTTTTACAGGTCAGCAAGCCCTTGATTTAGGGGTTGTTGATCGCTTAGGAACCGAGGAAGATGCCCGTCGTTGGGCAGCCGAACTGGTGGGTCTTGATCCGGATAAAACGAAATGTGAGACGATTGAAGAACCTAAACGCCTCTGGAGCCGTTTGATTCCTGGCAATACGGGTCGAATGACCTCTGGATTATCGGCAGGGATAGATTGGTTAGAATTTGAACTGTCTACTGGTGGTCAGCCGCTTTGGCTCTATCGACCCTAGCGCTCTTACAGGGGAACAGGGAAGTAAGGAAGTAGGGAAGTAAAGAAGCAGGGGAGCAGGGGAGTAGGGGTAATTAACTCAAAACCTGATTCCCTTGAAGATCGTGAAGCGTCAAAACTTAAAACTTTTCCAATCACAATTTAGGAGGATATCAGCAGTGGAGTGGCGTGTTCGAGCGATTCGTGGAGCAACAACGGTGTCAGAAAATACGGTTGCAGCAATTCAAGATGCTGTAACGGAACTCATAGATGAGATAGAAAGCCACAATCAGATCGACCACGAGGAAATGATCAGTGTAATCTTTACCACGACACGAGATTTGGATGCCATCTTTCCCGCTGCGATCGCTCGTGAACGTCCTCATTGGGAAAATGTGGCATTACTCGATCTTCAGCAAATGCATGTAGAAGGAAGCTTGGAGCGCTGTATCCGATGCTTAATTCACATTAATACCCTGGTTAGCCAAACTGAGATTTATCACCCTTATCTGCGTCAAGCGAAAAACCTAAGACCAGATTGGAGTCTCGCTCAATTAAGCTCATCTCACAGTTAAAGGTTGAAGGTTGTCATTCGCATTTGTCCTTCGTCCTGCGTCATCCTCGCGCTTCGGAAAGCCAACTCTATCAGGGAACAGGAAATTCTGGCTTTATAATTCAGAATTTATTTGTTATTTAAATAATTTGACGTTCGACTAATGGAAATGTCTCGACTTGTAGACAAGCTGCGCCGCATAATCGACGCCAGAGACTCACGTTTGCGTAAATCAAGCATTTCTGCAAGGCTCTGTTCCTCGTTATCCAGAGGACTTTTTTGTTGATCAGGTACGACGGTGACTTCAGTTTCCTCGTGGGCAAGTGTCTGAGGAGAGTCCTGCGTCTGAATTGCCTGTGTCTGAACAACAGGTTGGGGATTTTGGGGAACTCGACGGCGATTTACTGAGCGTCGCCGTTTTTTGTGCCGGGTCGATTTAGACGGTTTGATAACTTGGCGACGTTGAGTGGATTGTCTAAAAGCATGTGTGACTAACAAAGAACCGGTGGCACAACCAAAGGCTAGACCCCAAAATAACGAAAGGGGTAAACCCTCCTTGGGTAGAGAGTCCTCTGTCGGGGAGACTATCCCAGAGTTCGATGGGGGCGTTTTTTTTGCCGTTGATTCCAAAACAGTTGAAACCACGGGTTTCGGTACAGACTTATCTGGCTCAATCCGCCCAGGATTGATTAAGCCAACCGCCGCCACGGTGCCCATCAAGACAAGAAAGCCCCAGATTGTTCCCCAAAAGACAAAGGGATGCCTGTTAAAGAGCTGCTGTAATACCTGTGGGTAATTTCGCTGTTCGGAAGAATGGTCAGATGAATTGAGCATTGACGCCCTTTACAGTCAGGATCAACTTGAAAATGCGACGCTTTGCGCCTTAAGAGTAGAGAAACCACTATGGCTGACGGAATTTTAACATGGTTTTTTGGAGAACATGACAAAAATCCTCTCAGTGCCATTGCCCAAATGCGCTAGCATTAACAATCGCAAGGCATAGTTTAAAGGGTGATCCAAGATTATGACAGGAGAGCTAACATCCACAATTAGCATTCACGAGCAAAAGCAGCAACCGCATCACCCGGAAGGTATTTCCACTCACACTTCCTTACCTCATAGCAGATCATCACGCCCAAGTTGGATGATTGAGGATAGTGAGAAACTTTATCGGATTCAGGGATGGGGGGAGCCATATTTTTCGATTAACGCCGTCGGTCATGTAACGGTTTCCCCCAAAGGCGATCGCGGCGGTTCCCTAGATTTGAGGGAACTCGTTGAAGCGCTCAAAGGACGTAATCTGGAACTCCCGTTATTAATTCGCTTTTCCGATATCCTTGCCGATCGCATTGAGCGGTTAAATGCCTGTTTTGCCAAGGCGATCGCTCGCTATAACTACCCGGGTCGTTACCAGGGGGTTTATCCGGTTAAGTGCAATCAGCACCGACATCTGGTGGAAGAATTGGTACAGTTTGGACATCCCTATCAGTTTGGCTTAGAAGCGGGTTCTAAACCTGAACTGATGATTGCTCTAGCCACCTTAAAAACCGATGGCGCCCTGCTTATATGCAATGGTCACAAAGACCGGGAATATATCGAAACGGCGCTGCTATCGATGCGGTTGGGACAAAAACCGATTATTGTGATCGAGCAACTCGAAGAAGTCCAGCTTATTATTGACATTTCGGCAAAACTAGGTATTGAGCCGATAGTTGGCGTGCGAGCCAAACTGAGTACAAAAGGGACGGGTCGTTGGGGAGAATCCACAGGCGATCGCGCCAAGTTTGGTCTGACGCTTCCGGAGATCCTAACCTGCGTGAACCAACTCCGGGATGCTGCAGTACTCCACACCTTGCAGTTATTGCACTTTCATATTGGTTCTCAAACCTCTGCCATTAGCGTGATTAAAGATGCAATTCGAGAAGCCAGTCAAATCTATGTCGAGTTGCGTTCCTTGGGCGCTGATATGAATTATCTCGATGTAGGTGGTGGTTTAGCCATTGACTACGACGGCTCTAAAACCAACTTCTACGCCTCAAAAAACTACAACATGCAGAATTATGCCAACGATATCGTTGCCGAGGTTAAGGAAGCCTGTGAAGCCCGCCAGATGCCCGCTCCTGTATTAATTAGTGAAAGTGGTCGCGCGATCGCCTCTCATCAATCGGTACTCATCTTTGATGTCCTCAATACCAGCGATGTTCTCTCCGGAGAACCCAACCCAGCTCACGATAAGGAACATCTGATTATCCGTAACCTCTGGGAAACTTATCGTATTATTAGTCTGGAAAATTACCAAGAAGCCTACCACGACGCCATTCAATTCAATGAAGAAGCCAAAAGCCTCTTTAATCTCGGTTATCTTAGCCTCACTCAACGGGCTAGAGCAGAACAATTGTACTGGGCATGCTTTGAGAAGATTCTAAACATTGTCAGGACGCAGGACTATGTACCTGACGATCTCGAAGACTTAGAAAAAACGATGGCGTCAATTTATTACGTTAACTTATCGGTCTTTCAATCGGTTCCCGATTCCTGGGCAATGAACCAGCTCTTTCCGATTATGCCCATTCATCGGCTAGATGAGGAGCCAACCCGCCGGGGTATCTTAGCCGATTTGACCTGTGACAGTGACGGCAAAATTAACCAGTTTATCGACCTGCGAGATGTTAAATCCGTGCTGGAACTGCATCCGTTAAGGAAAGCCAGGGTACAGGACAACCAGGATGTCGGCGGGGGTTCTACCGATAATGTTGTTGAAACAACCAATGGCTTAACTCAACCCGCCTTTCTAGAAGAGACGGGAACAACATCTGATCATAAAATCCGAGAACCTTATTACTTAGGGTTGTTTTTAGTCGGAGCTTACCAAGAAATTATGGGCAATCTACACAACCTGTTTGGCAACACCAATACTGTTCATATTCGGCTAACACCCAGAGGCTATGAAATTGAGCATCTGGTTAAGGGAGATACGGTAACGGAAGTATTGAGTTACGTTCAGTACGACGCCGAGGACTTAGTTGAAAGCATTCGTCGCCGCACCGAACAAGCTCTACGAGACAATAGAATTACCTTGGCAGAATCCCAATGGTTGCTGCAAAACTACCAGAAGAGTCTCAATAGTTATACGTATCTTTCTTCTTAGTTAGGTGTTGATGGTTGAAAGTACTTGCTTCTCTCCCAGCCAGCTACATCGTGCAAATTGCCCACCCACAGGTTTGGGAAAACCAACACCTGATCCTGTGGGTAGGCGTGCAGTAGTTAACCCGACCAGTAACATGAATGGTTGGGTGAGCAACAAGCGAGATTGCCGACTAACCACCGTTACCCAAAAGTTCAGCTATAGCTTGCTGTTCTTCGGGTTCTTGGGATGGTGGTGTACGGCGGGTATCTGTAATCAACCAATCGAGGGCAGCAGCTTGCACGTCGATAGTCGCACCGGTCTTATCAACGCAGTAGCGTCCAAAGACTAGCTTATCGACCAAGCGAACTCCTGCCCCTAAGCGGGAATATTCAAAGATCACGCTGTTATCAACAGTTGCCCCTTTACAAATCCAGCAATTCGGACCAATCATCGATGGACCAATAATTTTAGCACCATCTTCAATATGGGTCATGCCGCCAATATAAACCGGTCCGGTGACATCCACTTTGTCCCAATTAACCGCCACGTTTAATCCCGTGTAAACACCGGGAGCCACTTCCTTGCCGGGAATCGAGACATTTTTGATGTCTCCCCTCAAAACACCCCGAACCGCATGCCAATAGTCGGGGACTTTCCCAATATCCACCCACTGAAAATCCATAGATACGGCATAAAAGGGCGCATCCATCTCCACTAATTTGGGAAATAAATCGCCACCGATGTCATATTCCTGACCAGATGGAATATAATCTAAGACTTCGGGTTCAAAAATATAAATGCCCGTATTGATATTGGTGCTGAGAGCTTCTTCTACCGAGGGTTTTTCCTGGAAAGTTTTAATCCGACCGCTTTCGTCAGTTACCACCACACCGTAGCTAGAGACTCGCTCTCGCGGCACAGGTTTGGTCACAATTGTAGCCACAGAACCTTTTTCTTTATGCCACTTGACAGCAGCAGACAAGTCGAGATCAATCAGAGCATCCCCACAAAGGACAACAAAGGTGTCGTCAAAAAAGGGATAAAAGTCTTGGATTTTACGCATGCCACCCGCAGAACCCATGGCTTCCCCCACCAATTGACCATCGATAATTCGACCTTCAAATGAATAGGTAATTTCGACACCAAATCGTTGACCGTCTCGGAAGTAGCCTTCAATTTCGTGGGCTAAGTGAGAGACGTTAACCACAACTTGGTCAAAACCATGCTGTCTTAGAAGTTCCAGTAAAAACTCCATTACAGGTTTTTGCAAGATGGGAATCAATGGTTTGGGAATGGTATAGGTAATGGGGCGAACCCGAGTCCCCTTACCGGCTGCCAGAATCATGGCTTTCATAATATTATCTTCCTCAAGCTACGCCACAAATTTGCAAGTTAGTCAATTGAGTCTGATGCTCAGTGGTTGCCCTCCAAGGACGTTTAACCGTCGTCAAGACTCATCCTATATACCGGGAAAAATGACAGAGATCAGGTGACAAAGGGGTAGATTCACAAAAGTTTGAGTGACTACCGATACCCAATCAATATGCACCACTTACCTTTGTGGGTATGTAGGAGACTACATACCGTATACATGAGTATCTGAAGGCTCTTGCCAAAAGCTAGGAAGCAAAATGGCAAGATGCGGTTCATGGAACTGGTATTGGTGCATTCTGTCAAGTGTTGAGCAGTCGATGAAGCTGCCAATCGTAATCCCAGATAACACCCCTGATTGATTTACCCCAGCGTCCGGATTTTTAGGTCTTGGTAGAACTCCTCTTGAGATAATTCCACCTTAGACTGAGCCGATAACAGGAGCAGCGCCCAAAACACACCGACTCTATCGCTGACTAGAGGTTCAGTGGTATCAACAGCCCTTCGGCGATTGCCGTTTGTCGATACTGTTGGTGATACCGTCCACCACTCTAGCAATTGCTCTAGATTCAGCCAATCTTTTCCGGCGGCTATTTCGTGCCAATGACTGGAAATGAACTGTTCTAAGCGTTTAGCAATATCGGTGAGATTTTCATCATGAGCTAGATGGGCGATAGCTTGTGCCGTTTGTCCTCGTGAGAGAGATTGTCGGCGGGTTGAGCGGATGGGTATTGGGGTGGCTTCAAGTTGATCTGCCATTTGCTGCAATTGTTCGATCAACTCGCTCAGGGTGACGGGGCGTTTTTTGGGCGGTGGCGCAGCCGTGCGACGACGGATATGGCGTTCTAAATACAAGGGTAAGCGCGGTTCACTCGTGGGTTCGATTTCCGCTTCGGTATCGCTTTGTTCGGGTTCTTCGGGTTCCTCTAAACGTTGTAGCGTGTCTGCTTTGAGTAAGACAAGCATTGACGCCCATAAAAAAGCTTGTCCGGATTGGGACAAATCTGTCTCACGGGGACTCAAGGCATCATCTCCCCAAGGGATACTACTCAAATAGCGATCAATCACTTCAATCACCTGAACATCCCAGGGATCGATTTCTCCCCGTTGGGCTAGGTCAATTAATAGCGCGATCGCTTCGGTAGCAGGTGTTTGTCTCATTACCAATCTTTCAGGTAGGAACAAGGGATATGGGGGAGATGGGGGAGATGAGGAAGTTAACTCAAAACTCAAAGCACTTCCCCATAATTCACCCTTGTTCAACAATGGTACCTTCAGTTACAGGTTCAGATGCCGATAGTGCGGGTAACTGATGTTCTTCGATTTCTGCCTTGTAGCGTTCCATGTCTTGCTCTAATGCTTCAATGCGTTCCTCTTTCGCCCGGATCTGACGAACGGCTTTCCAGGACTCTAGCTGTCGCTGTAGCTGCGTCCAGACACTAAAAAGCCATGCCAACACAGAACCTAGTCCCATGGCTATAATCAGTTCTAGGGCTAGAGGAGCCTCAACATCAATACCTTCAATAATTTGAATCGACGTAGGCTGGGTGTTTTGCAAGCTAAATAAAACTAACGCTAAACACACAGCAAATATGAGCAGAAAATTTAGTTGTCGCATCAGTTGAGTCCTCCAGCAAACAGTGTCTTGACAATTTTAGCAAGAGACGCTAAAACCTTTTGTCTAGAGCAAAAATTCAACAACCCCACGCTCCACGTTAGTAGCGTGGGGATTGCCGGACAAACGGCAAATGAGTATTGTGCCTGGATTGAGTGTTCTCTTTACCTCCTAAGTCCAGACCGAGAAATAACGTCCAAGGCAAAATGATATGAGTAAAAGCATCGCCGATTTGCGGAAAGAGTACACCCTACAGGGGTTAAGTAAAACAGATGCTTATCCCAATCCATTTGGGCAATTTACCTTATGGTTTGACCAAGCGGTAGCGGCAAAGTTACCAGAACCCAATGCAATGACTCTGGCAACAGCAACACCCGATGGTAAACCGTCGGCGCGAATGGTACTGCTTAAAGACTACGATGAGCGGGGATTTGTTTTCTATACCAACTACCAAAGTCACAAGGGAAAACAGTTATTGGCAAATCCTTGGGGCGCGATCGCGTTTTGGTGGACTCAGCTAGAACGACAAGTGCGGATTGAGGGACAGATTGAAAAGGTGTCGGCTCAGGAGTCAGACACTTATTTTCACAGCCGTCCCCAAGACTCTCAACTGGGTGCTTGGGCATCTGAGCAAAGTCGGGTGATTGACAGCCGCGAGGTACTTGAGCAACGATTACAACAGCTTAAAAAAGAGTATGAGCATAAAACAGTGCCGCGTCCACCTCACTGGGGAGGATTCCGATTAATTCCTGTCACCATTGAGTTTTGGCAGGGGCGTCCGAGTCGGTTACATGATCGGTTGCTCTATCAACGCACAGAAGATAGCAACTGGCTGATACAACGCCTATCTCCTTAGAATTATTTGTCTTATGTCATACTCACGACGCAAGAAGCCAGCTACGTCATTGGCTGAATTGTTAATTTTTTTTAAATTAATTATTAAAAGTTTATAATTTACAAATTATTGCCGATCGCCACAATCAAGGTTATCTTAGAAGGGCTATGATGCCAAAGCTTGATGTTGATTTTTGCAACATCAAGCCGAAAACTAATTATTAAAAATTAACCAGTGGGGTGCATCAGTGGATTAAGTTTATTCCCCTTGGGTAGAAAATAGAAATGTTGAGAGCAAAAGTTGGTCAAACGCTGACTTTACTATTGAGCTTACCAATACTTTTAGCCGCTTGTACTCCGGCTCAAAATAAGTCTGCTCAAAGCGACACAGTAACGATTATGGGAGTCGTTACCGGTAAGGGTGAGGAGGAACTCAAGAAAGCCCTAGCGCCTTTTACTGAAGCAACAGGAATTAAGGTGATTTACGAAGGCACAAATGAGTTCGCCACTCTATTACCCGTGCGGGTTGATTCAGGTAATGCGCCGGATATTGCCATGTTTCCCCAACCGGGCTTGATGGCTGACTTTGCTCGAGAAGGAAACCTGGTGGCGATTGATTCCTTTATGGATACGACACAGCTATCCAATGCTTATGCTCAGGATTGGCTGAATTTAGCTAGCGTTGATAACAAAATCTATGGTATCTGGTATAGGGCATTTGTCAAAAGCTTAGTTTGGTATAACCCAACCGCGTTTACAGCTAAGGGGTATGAAGTCCCGACAACCTGGGATGAAATGATCGCATTGTCTGACAAGATTGTCGCTGATGGTGGTGTACCTTGGTGCATCGGTATGGAGAATGGTAGTGCTACAGGTTGGGTGGGGACAGACTGGGTAGAAGATATCATGCTGCATACGGCTGGCGCAGAGGTTTATGATCAGTGGATTACTCGCGAAATTTCCTTCAATCATCCCACCGTTAAGACAGCTTTTGAAAAATTTGGCACAATTGCGCTTAACCCTAAATATGTTGTTGGGGGTACAACGGGTGTGCTGAGTACCCCATTTGGAGACTCACCGAAGGGTCTTTTTGAAGAGTCACCCAGTTGCTATATGCATCATCAGGGTAGCTTTATTACAGCATTTTTCCCGGATAATGTCGTAATGGGCAAGGATGTTGATGTTTTTCCATTTCCCAGGATTAATCAAGACATTGATGCTCCGGTTTTGGTATCAGGTGAAATCGTTGCCATGTTTAATGATACTCCAGAGGCGCGAAAGTTAATGGAGTATTTAGCAACATCAAAGCCTCATGAAATCTTGGCAAGTTTGGGTAGTTATCTCTCTCCGCATCAACAGGTGAGTTTAGATGCTTATCCGGATGAGGTGACGAAACGGCAAGCTGAGATTTTAACCAATGCAAAAGTTGTGCGCTTCGACGGTTCAGATATGATGCCAGGAGCAGTGGGAACGGGTACGTTTTGGACTGGTATTGTAGATTATGTAGGTGGAGAAGATTTGGATGGTGTTTTGAATACGATTGAGGAAAGTTGGTCTGATCAATAATATAATTTTTCTGTTTAATTTAGTTTTCTTTTCGCTGTCTTACCCAAGCACGAAAAACTTTCATCGTTTGATTTCGCCCCTCAATTTTACTCCGTTCTAAATAGTGGGGGAGTGCTTCACCCAAATAAAATCCCGAAAAATGAGGACTTTCGCTCACCTGGATGTATTCACCTTCTTGCAGCACGTTTATTTCTAATTTCGTCCCGTTAAACCGCCACAGTTCCCCTACTCCTAATGCTTCGTAGTTATTAAATCGAGTGCGGGAGGTAAGATCAATTTCCAGGGCTAAATCGGGCGGCGGATCTACGCTTAAATCAATGCGTTTTTTCCCACGAACTGCTGCTTCGTTTTCAATATAGAAGCTATCATCTGCTTCTATCCCTTGTTGCATGGTTTCACTTTTAAAGGTTGTTGAACCCAAACTTCTAAATTCTATGTCTAGTTCTTCTAGGAGTACCTTGACAAAGTCGGCAATCATTACTTTATCATCTTCATGTTCGGGTAAAGGCACCATAATTTCCAAGAGTCCTTGACTATAGTTAATCCGCGAACCCCGTTGTTCACCGAACTCCTCTAGCAGTTGTTCGTACATTTGCCAACTGACATCGGTCATCAGAAGTTGTTGACCGGGGGGAAGGATTATTTGCTTAAGTTGGACTTGCATGGTTTTCTCCGGTAGAGTTCGCGATCGCGGGTTGGGGATTTGCCGCTTCCCCTTGCCTATTGCCGCCTACGGTACATCGGGTGGCGCGATCGCTCTTCGCTTTTTTCGGGGCGTGGGATGCTCCGTTACGTAAAACTTACACATACCTACCAATATCCGGTAAATTCTGCCGTTTACTTCCTGCTTCATTCTGGCGGTGTCGGCACTCATCCAGTCCACAGGCTATCACCACCTAACTGGCGGCTATCTCCAAATTGAGCGATGCGTTCAAATCGCGATCGATTTCAAAAGAGCAGTTGTCACACCGGAAAACCCTCTCAGATAGGGGCATTGAATCTTTTACGGTGTGGCATTGGGAACAGGTTTTGGTTGAGGGATACCATCTCTCAACTACAACTAAGGTTGACCCATACAATTGGCACTTGTACTCTAATTGGCATTTGAACTCATGAAAGCCCATATCTTGAATGGCTTTGGCTAACTTATGATTAGCCATCATGCCAGAAAGTACCGATGACCGGGACTCTAATCCTGTTGTGTTCGACTTTGATTGCCCCATCCAGGGTGAAGCTATCGCCCCGTCCTTTTTTCTTAAACCGTGGGGGCTTGCTTGTTTTCTTAAATGCCCGTTTCCAAGCCTCAGCTAATTGTCTGAGCGCATATTGGGGAGCGCATTTGCTTACCTCGTAGTACCAGGGATAAGCGGGTTTAACCAGCGCTACCAACCATTTATGTAGGTCAATACCAGTAGGGAATTTTATCTTGTCCTCTGGAGTATTCCGGTTGTGTAAGAGTATCTGTTTGGTTAAACCCAGTCCCCAATTCCAAGCATGACGGGCTGTGCCAGCGTGTTTAGCTAACAGCGTCCTTTGCTTATTGTTCAGTCTTAGTTCTGTCTTGAATCCTAGCAACATTGATCCGACCCATTCAATGTGATACTTTTATCATACAGCCATAAGTTTTTGTTTTCCGAAAAAATAACCCTGAGACATTTTCCAGAAATATCTAGAAATTACCTGTAAATCAGGCTTTAATCATTAACCATTGAAAAAAATGAGACACGAACAAACAGCTAGGCAACCGACTGTCAACCTTTTTCCATCAAGAACCTATGGGGTATTTTTCATACAGTAGAGACGCAATGGTTTGGTATTTAATCATGCTTTTGTGGACAACAAAGCTGTCCGTTCCAAAGTAAGTGTCATCATTTGTCGGCGTAAAGTGCCAAGTAATGTAGATCACTTCTCCTTCAATCACTTCAGGATCAATTATGTTTTCACCATTGCTAAATATCTGAAAAAGACGCCCAAAAACACCACGTACTGCTTCAATCCCCTTGTACACTGTATTGTTCAAAATCAATATGGAGTCTTCGCCATAGTCAGCCATAATCTCATCTAGATCGCCTGCATCCCATGCTTCAATGTGGTGTTTCCACACCTTTTTCGTTTCCTCTGTCGTTTTATCCGTTTTCATAAAAACTCTTCCGTTGCGGGAAACTCCGTGTCTTCAGACCGGAGAGGAACGCGCGGTAGCGGTTTAAGAAGCATACCCCCTTTCGGGGTGGAGGGGTATGGTTGCCCCTCCTATTGTCTCCCATTTCTGGGGTAAGG
>NZ_JAVJRX010000020.1:0-69252 GCF_040219735.1 Coleofasciculus sp. G1-WW12-02
TCCCCACTCAGTTAGTTCTCTCCGTGCCGGAGCAAAAGGGGCAAGCCTTCGCCTCTGCCAAACTGCTGTACTCGACTCATAGCCAAAACGAGGCGAAGCCTTCCCCCTTCATCGGATTTCCACGACCCCTGAATCCTTACACAAAAACAGCAATTGGATCGAGTAATTTATTCCCTGATTCGCCATCGAGACAAGGCAGTAGCACAGGAACTTTATTTCCGCCTGCAAGAAAGTGAACAATCCTTTGCTGAACTTGCTCGCCACTATTCCCAAGGTGCAGAGGCGAAAACCGGTGGCTTAATCGGTCCAGTTACTCTCAATGTACCCCATCCCCAACTCGCCAAACTCCTCAGCATCAGCCAACCGGGGCAGCTATTACCTCCAACTCGCCTAGGAGAGTGGTGGCTGATTGTGCGAGTCGAAAAATTTCTACCGGCTCAACTGGATCAACCCATGCGCCAAAAATTACTCGATGAAAAGTTCACCGCCTGGTTAAACGAACAACTTCAACCCTCAACTCCAGAATCTTCTGTGCGTTTAAACCTAATTAATTCATCACCGAGTTTAGACACTGAACATACCTCCTATCTCAAAAAAGGAGCCTAAAAAAAGAGTAGACACCGCCCCCCCTTAATGCCGTACCATGATTCATTCGACAAAGGACAACTGACAATAACTTATGCGAATTCTAGTTACCATTGCCCACTTTTTTAATCCAGACAGCAAGAGTCGGCACGCTTCCCAAGGACAAGACGCCCAACCCCGTATCCAAGCCTTAAATCAAAGCATTGCCTCCTTACATCAGCTATTTAGTAAATCTCAAGATATTATCAACATCGCTCAACGAAAAGCCATCCCAGCGAACCAGCCTCACGCTTACGAACTCGATATAATTATTTGTACGACTCAAACGAAGCATCTTTTAAATCGCCTCCCCCTACCCGAACATTTCTACAAGCACCACCCCACTCAAGCCGAACCCATGCTGCTAGGATTTGAGTGCCAAGCCGTCTTACGGGATTGTCTGGGTGACTATGATTATTACTGTTATCTGGAAGATGATCTGATCCTCCACGACCCCTGGTTTTTTGTCAAATTAAACTGGTTTACTCAACAAGCGGGAGACTTAAGCGTGCTGCAACCGAATCGTTATGAAGTCTCCACTCACACATTAACCACCAAAGCTTACATTGATGGGGATTTAGCGCCAAAGGTAACCGCACCCTTTCAGACTGTACAGGAAAAACCCAAAATTAACGAGAAAATTATGGGAATGCCGATCACCTTTCATCGCGCCCTGAATCCTCATTCTGGCTGCTACTTTTTAAATGCAAATCAGATGGACTCTTGGGTGAGCCAGCCCCATTTCTTAGATCGCGACACCCGCTTCATTAGTCCCCTGGAAAGTGCAGCAACGTTGGGAATTATGAAAACATTTCGGATTTACAAACCGTCACCCAACCAGGCAAATTTTTTGGAGATTCAGCACTTTGGCTCAGCATTTGTCAGACTGATTGGAGAACGGGTGGGTTTGGCAGTGAGTTGAAGTTGTGTATAGCAGTAGACACATCGATTAGGACATTTGCCAACCTGCACCAAAGAAATCATAGAATTTACGAATTAATTGTAGGGGCACGGCAGTGCCGTGCCCTGTTAAGCTAGTTTGGGCGATGAATTAGGCGTAGTTAAGCTGATGGGGGAAAGGGCTTTAGCCCTTACTACGAACATCCGGCGCGATCGCTATGGGTGCACGTCGGTGCGCCCCTACATTATGATAAACGTGCCATGTCTGTTGTAGAGACGTAGCCTGCTACGTCTCTACAATCAGGATAAACCGATTCAACGAACCGAACGATAGTAGTATGGCAGAACACAAACGGATTGGTATTCTCACCAGTGGTGGGGATTGTGCAGGGTTAAATGCGGCGATTCGAGCGGTGGTTCACCGAGCGGTGGGAACGTATAATTGGGAGGTTTGGGGCATTTATCGCGCTACCCAAGGGTTGATGCAACGTCCTCCCCAAGCAGCTCGCCTTGAACCTCAGCAAGTGGATACGGCGCTAACCCTCGCCGGAACGATTTTGGGAACGACGAATAAAGGAAACCCCTTTGCATTTCCCATGTCCGATGGTACCGTGCGCGATCGCTCCTCGGAAATTATTGAAGGGTATCATGAGTTAGGACTCGATGCCCTGATTGGCATTGGCGGTGATGGCAGTTTGGCGATTTTGCGGAAACTAGCTGAAGTTGGGGGGATAAATTTGGTGGGGATTCCCAAAACCATTGATAATGATGTAGGGATTACCGAGCGCTCCATCGGATTTGATACAGCGGTAAATATTGCCACCGAAGCCCTAGACCGCTTACAGTTTACCGCCGCCAGCCATGATCGGGTGATGATTCTTGAAGTTATGGGACGCGATGCGGGTCATATTGCGATTAGTGCCGGAATTGCGGGGGGTGCTGATATTATTCTAATTCCGGAAATCCCCTATACTCTAGAACGAATCTGCCAGCAAATCCAACAGCGCAAACAACAGGGAAAAAACTATAGTGTAGCCATAGTTTCCGAAGCCGTTCCCACGGAATCCGGGGAAGTGGTGCAGAATACCCTTAGTTTTGGCGAATGTCGCTATGGCGGGGTGGGTCATTATTTAGCGGAGCGAATTAGCGCCTTAAGTGGTGCAGAAACACGAGTAACGGTGTTGGGACATACCCAGCGAGGTGGGACTCCCTCACCCTTAGATCGCCTCACCGCCTCGGCTTTCGGTGTAGCAGCGGTAGATTTAATTGCTGAGCATGACTACGATAAGATGGTCACCTGGCAGAATCGACAGGTTGTCAGCGTACCGATTGTAGACGCGATCAGTCAATACCAAGCCGTGGATGCCCAGGGAACTCTGGTGAAAACCGCCAGAGGTTTGGGAATTTGTCTAGGAGATTAATCACCCTTGAAGTTCTGAGGTTGTAGCGGCAAGATAAGAAAAGGGACACAAGACTAAATCAGGCTTGATGTCCCTTAAAGTCTTGTCTGATAATCCGTGGTTAATTTCCAGGGTAATCAACTATGAATGTAGCTGCCCAACAAAAATCTCACCAAAGGTAGAACTGAACTTATAGATATCGTTAATGATAACCCAGAAATGGGTTTCTGGTCGGTTATCTAGCTTACATAAAGATCTGTGCGATCGCGGGTCAACCGCTATAGCGACCCTACAGATGAAAGCATTTGAGCGGGGTAAGAGTCTCAAGCCATCGAAGTTCTATTCAATCGAGATAGATTGAGGTCCGCTCGTCCTGCCATTGTCACTTCCTGTAGGAGTGGTTGTATAGCTGGTTGAGCCAGTTTGCTGATTAAGCCAACTTTTAACGGGGTCATCTGAAAGATTGAGTCGAAACACTCCCGAACAAAATCCGCCTAAGAAGGCTACAGGCTGTTGGAACAATTCTTTAACGATAGGGGTGAGTTCATCAAGAAACATCTGTGAAATTCTCCTCTGGTCAACGATAAGTTTGTTTGGGGATGGCATGGACAAAAGCCAACGCTCTATCTGCCAAGACTTACACACCCAAGCTTTAGGCAAAGTGGCATTACCATTATCTTACATTTCACTCGCCAAAGCACCACAAAAAAACGAGTAAGGCAACAATCAGGGTTAATGAGGTGAACGGTTTCAATGAATTTAAGATATCCACCGGAAACAAGATGAGAACCTCTGAAAATAGCCAACTCATAATCAGCAGCAGCGAAATCAAGATAATTAAAGGCACAGTACCTCCAGAGTCAAACGAGTGTGGCAGATGCCAAGGTGTCACCTCTTAAACTATATAGAAGCGGGAAATCAGATAGAACAAGAGTAGACAGTCTCATCAACTGGTACTCAAGGGGGATAGGGAAAGACGTTAACAGTGTTTCCAGGAGAGTGAAGGTATGTTACGGCGCAAGGGTTCTCAAGCATTAATAGCCATGGTGATAGCCCTAACGGCTACACCCGTTTTATCCCAGTCAGCCAATTTTGGCAGGTTAACCTTATCACCCGGATTTTCCTCAGCGTCAGGAGCGGCGATAGGTACGACAGGGGGTTCATTTTCATTGCCGTCGCTAGTGAACCGCGATCGCGAAAATAATCCTTGTTTGGGTTACGCCGAAGAAACTCCCGATCACATCATAAACTTACAAGCAAATTTTAATCAGCTCCAGATCGCTGTTGATAGTGGCGGTCAAGACACAACCCTCTTGATTACTGGACCCAAGGGCTTTAAGTTGTGCGGTGATGATACAGGCACAAGTAAAGATGCTAGCGTAACCAGCTCAAACTTTGAGGCAGGAGAGTATAAAGTTTGGGTGGGAACCATCAATCCCAATCAAGCCTGGAACTATACCCTGACTGTGCGAGAGTAGCCAAGAACGATAAGATAGTCAATGAGTTGTTTACGTTTGTTTGTCTTAACTCGCTTGTGCTATCCACGTTTTTAGCTGACTTCCGCATCATCTTTGATCGCGACCCCGCTGCTCGCAACTGGCTCGAGGTTTTATTATGCTACCCCGGTCTACAGGCACTCCTGTTTCACCGCCTCTGCCATTGGTTGCATACTATGGGGATTCCGTTCATCCCTCGTTTTATTTCTCAGTTTTCTCGCAGCTTGACGGGTATTGAGATCCATCCCGGCGCTCAAATTGGTCAAGGTGTCTTCATTGATCATGGCATGGGTGTTGTCATTGGTGAGACGGCAATTGTTGGTAATTACTGTCTTATTTATCAAGGCGTCACCCTAGGGGGTACGGGGAAAGAATGTGGCAAACGCCATCCCACCTTAGGAGAAAATGTAGTTGTTGGTGCGGGTGCTAAGGTTCTCGGCAACATTCAAATCGGCAACAATGTCCGTATTGGTGCAGGTTCAGTCGTTTTGCGCGATGTTCCGTCTGATTGTACAGTTGTTGGTATCCCAGGTCGAATTGTTTATCGTTCTGGAGTGCGAGTTAATCCCCTAGAACATGGTAGTTTGCCCGATTCCGAAGCCACTGTGATTCGATCATTAGTAGATCGGATTGAAGCCCTGGAACAAAAGTTGGCACAGTTAAGCGAAAAGCAATCATCGACACCGATGCAGAATTGGTGCGATCTAGATGCTGAACAGGTTTCAGTAGCTACGGCGGGTAGCTGCCAACTTCGGGATAAAGCGATTCAGCAATTTTTGGATGGAGCTGGAATTTAAAGGAAATACCAGAATTCATCTGATAGGCTTTGAATTGGATAGTCCCTGTTGCCTATTCCCCGTTAACTTGATTGTGCCAGAAGTCTCCCGCCATAATCTACGATTTGGCGGCGAGATGAATCGCGCCTTGTGACAAAACTTGTTTTTATAAACTTATGCTTAAGAGACTTTACTATCAATTACTTGGATATGTTATAGTAAACAGAATAGGCTAGAATTCTAGCCGCAAACCGCGAAAACCAAGCGGCAAGAACTTTCATTCTGCCTTGGAAGGGCGGCTGCGCGGGTTCTCCCATTGAGGAGACAAAGGTTGCATTCCAACCAGAGACGCGCTCGTAAGACCAGCATGCTTTCGGGTATAGCGGCTTCGGTGAATGAGACGCGAAGCCTACACCATAGCGTTAGTTTGGTGTAGGTAGTTCACGAGTTCCCTTTGATTAGTACATTCGACTCAGTACATAATCAGTTAGCTCGACTAAAGCTGTCGTAGCTGGCGACGGTTTTAGTGGCGCTAGGTTTTCTAAGGCGAGGCGAGCATGGTAAGCCGCCAGTTCACGCGATCGCTCAATACCCCGACTCTCCATAACTAATGCCAAGGCTTGGCTAATGTCATCCGGTTGAGCAAACTCTCGCTCAATCAATACCTCTAAGTAGGGTTTTTCTTCCATCGCGTATAAGACGGGAGCAGTTAGATTCCCGCTGCTCAAATCAGAACCCGCCGGCTTGCCCAACACTTCTGTGGATGCGGTGAAATCCAGGATATCATCAACAATCTGAAAGGCTAACCCTAGATGATTTCCATAGCGGTACAGATTTTCGGCAAACTCAGCTGAGACGCCACTCAAGAGTCCGGCTGACTTGGAACTGTTGGCCATCAGGGATGCCGTTTTCTTGTAGGTCTTTTCTAGATAGGTTTCAATGGTGGTACTCGCCTCAAATCGGGTCAGTCCCTGCTGAATTTCTCCCTCCGCCATATCCTTAATCACTTCGGAGAGCAACTTGACTACCTCTAAGTTGTTGAGATTAGCCAGATACCAAGCGGATTGACCAAACAAAAAATCTCCCGCCAGTACCGCGATGCGGTTATTGAACAAACTATTAACCGTGGGGACATTACGACGGACTGATGATTCATCCACGACATCATCATGAACCAGAGACGCGGTATGAATCATTTCGGTAATTTCCGCTAGACGGCGATGACGGGGGGTAATGTCGGAATCCAGCACCGTCGCTCGCGCAATCAATAGGACAATGGCTGGTCTTACCCGCTTGCCCCCAGCCCCAAATAGGTGTTCTGCTGCGGCATAGAGGATAGGGTGGCGGGCACCCACTAAGTTCTTTAAGTTCTCGGTCAGCAGATGGAGGTCTGCTTCAACAGGGGCAAAAAGGGAAGTCACTGAGGTCATGGATTGGGCGACTCAGAAATTAGGTTACGAAAGTTTACATATTCTTTCCTTAATTTTAAGCGAAGCGTCCCAAGTAGGGAAATCTGTTTGACCAATAACATGTCTGGGGGGACTTCCAGGAATTGTATCGACTTATTAAGTTGATAAGAAAATTCCTGGAATTCCCTGGAACTGTTATGTTAAGCTAAATATTAAGGGTTTCAAAAGATTAATCGACTGATTGACTCCGAGGTGGTAGGGACAACTCGCTTCCTTACCTTTAGGTTAAGGTGCCGTTAGGTAGGCAGAGATAGCCTCAAGGTTTTGGATGACGGCTTGGTGTTTTGACTAAGTGTCGTCCTCTATTTTACATAAACAGGAGCTTTCCGCTAGGAAACCTGTCGAGCTTCATCCAACTGAGTTGGATCAAGGCTTGTACATATCACCGCCAGTAATAGTGAAGCAACTGAACAAGCTGGGGAAGTTTTCCCCAGAGTTCCTGGTGGCAGGATTTATTCCACTGCCGGTGGGCTAGTACCGTTGCATCAGTTTCTATGGAATCTTACATGACTTTGCTGTTCGTCCACACTATGATTTACACTGATATGCCTTTGATTATTCCTGTTCTGGCAACTGTTTATTTGGTCGCGATTTACTTGCTGTTAATGGCAGCTCAACGCACAAAAAAGAGTTCGCACTACCTAGCTAACTCTTTTAGTGACGTTTATGCTACTTCAGTGGGTCTGGCATCAAATGCTACATCTACAACGGATGAAGAACAATCACCAGCTTCAACGGTTCAAGAAGTGAGTAGTCCACCACTAAGTTGACCTTTCATACCACTCATACAGGGTTCAGACCCGAACAGCGGGGGAGCTTTCTTATCCGGAGAGAATTGGTGGAAACCTTTGACTCTGACAGGTTGATGTTTAGCCAAGTCTCTCTCACCCCCCATTCAAATAATTCTTATTATTATTTATTAAGCTAAATCATAAATTTTTGATTTCTGATTAGATTATGGCATGTGAGTATCCCTGTTTAGATTTTGGATTTTAGCTAGCTCGGCGAGAAGCCCCGCTCTATAATCTTTGATGCGAGAGCCAGGATGCGTCACAAGCTTGGCTGAGACTTGCGCTTAAGGTACGATGTCGTTTAGTTTAGATTGTTTGCATCAAAAGAAAGCCTGTAGTTGCATGACTTCAGATTCTGACCAACTATTATCTATGTCAACGGTTGCCGAGAGCAACATGGCAGTGGATTGCCAATCTCAAGTCCGCCTGAAACAGACCAAGGAAGGGCTACAGCTTGTCTTACCCTCAGTGGAAGATATGTCCGATGCCAATTGGTCTGATATGTGGCAACAGTTTAAGCATCGCTGGCATGGAGGCGATCGCTTCTGGTCAATGCCAGCTACAGTACATCTGATGGCAGGTGACCAACTATTGGATGGACTGAAGTTACAAGCGATCGCGGATGTATTGAACGACGTGGGACTACGAATTTCGCGGGTACACACCAGCCGACGACAAACAGCCGTTGCTGCGGCGACAGCCGGGTATTGTATTGAGCAACAATCAGCTAACTATTCTCTCCATCAAACCCCTGAACCCATTCAGGAGTTAACTGAACCCCTATACTTACAAATGACCGTGCGATCGGGCGTGGAAATTCGCCATCCTGGTACTATTGTTATACTGGGAGACCTAAACCCGGGTGGTACAGTGATTGCAGCCGGAGACATCTTCATCTGGGGACGTCTACGTGGGGTAGCTCATGCGGGAGCTGATGGCAATCGCTCCTGTCGGATTATGGCTCTGAAAATGGAACCAACCCAACTCCGGATCGCGGATGCTGTGGCTAGGGCACCGGAGACGCCACCGATTGAGTTTTATCCAGAGGTGGCGTATGTCACACCCCAAGGTATTCGTATTGCTAGAGCTGCTGATTTTGCTAAGACCCAGTTATTGTTAAATTCATGAGTCGTATTATAGTGATCACCTCTGGCAAAGGAGGGGTGGGTAAAACAACGGTTACGGCGAATTTAGGCGTGGCGATCGCTAAATTAGGTCGTCAGGTGGCACTCATTGATGCCGATTTTGGTCTAAGAAACTTAGATTTGCTCCTAGGGCTAGAAAATCGGGTGGTTTATACCGCCATTGAAGTATTCGCAGGGCAATGTCGCTTAGAGCAAGCATTGGTAAAAGATAAGCGCCAAGAGGGATTGGTTCTGCTTCCTGCTGCCCAAAGCCGGAACAAGGAAGCGGTTAGCCCCGAGCAAATGAAAAAACTCATTGCTGTGTTATCCCAGAAGTATGACTACATCTTAGTGGACTCTCCAGCCGGAATCGAAATGGGATTCCGTAACGCGATTGTGGCGGCGTCGGAGGCGTTAATCGTGACAACGCCAGAAATTGCGGCGGTGCGAGATGCTGATCGCGTTGTGGGTTTACTAGAAGCTCAAGGGATTAAGCGTATCTTCCTGATTGTTAACCGTCTTAAACCCGCCATGGTGCAAGCGGATCAAATGATGTCTGTTCAAGATGTCCAAGAGCTTCTGGCAATTCCTTTAATTGGCGTCATTCCTGATGATGAGCGCGTGATTGTTTCCAGTAATCGGGGCGAACCCTTAGCCCTAGCAGAAAACCTCACGCTCCCCGGTATCGCCATTCACAATATCGCTCGGCGTTTGGAAGGAGACAAAGTTCCCTTTCTTGATTTGATGGCGGAACATGACACCCTGATTAACCGTATCCGTCGCTTGTTCCGCAGTTAAATTAGTTAGTTAAATTTTGAGTGTTGATAATCAATTAACCCAACTCATCACTCATCACTCCTCACTCACCACGGATGCAAAACCCCATGATTAGCGAACTTCTAGAACGACTTTTTCCCTGGACAAGTGCCAGTAACAGTCGCGCGGAAGTCAAACGCCGCCTACAACTGGTGATTGCCCACGATCGCGCCGATCTCAGTCCACAGATGATTGAGTCGATGCGCTCCGAAATTTTAGAAGTTGTGTCTCGTTATGTGGAGATTGATCAAGAGGGTTTGGAGTTTACCCTAGAAAGTAACCAACGGGCAACAGCATTAATTGCCAATCTTCCCATCCGCAGAGTTAAGGAAGAAGAACCTCCCTTACAATCTGTTGATTAAGGTATCACTACTTAATCTAAAATCAAAAATTGTTAGGTAGTCGTGCCAAGTTTAACTTTGGCCCAATTTACGGAAGTATTGAGAATCGCTACAGTTTGCCCAAATTATCTCACAATAGGTTAAATTCAAGAGATTAAACCAAAGGATAGTCATGCAATGAAGCTATTTTTCCGTCATAGTCTCTTGTCGGAGGAGATTCAACAAAATCAGTACCCGAACCCACATAGGCGTTAGGAGTATTAACGCTGGCAGTTTTTGGGGTAGTTTCTAAAATTATCAAATCTCCTTAAAGAACTAATTTGGTGGATTAGAATTGTAGGGGCGCAGGTCGCGTGCGCCCGATTTAACCGTAAAATCTTTTCCACAATTTTAGCTGTGCCACGCCGCTATCGTGAGGAGAGCGTTCGCGCAGCGTTCTCGAAGATTAGTGTAACACACTATTGCTCAAAACTTTTTTGTTCAATCAGGTGAGGGACTTACCCAGTTTGGCGATAGAGAAGTCTAGGTACAACCTCAGTAGCGAATAGAGTAAGCAGACTGTAGCGCCAATAGGTGACCCATCCTTGATTTCGCCAGTCCCCTAAAACCCATCTCGAAGCGATAAAAAGGGTCAATACCAAAATCAGACCTATCCCGCCAAAGATCAATCGTCCTTTCCAGGAGGAGGGCGGTGTAAACTGAGGTTGGGTGAGGAAAAAACCTGTAATTACTCCTAAAGAACGAGCTAAAGGTTCCCATAAACTGGCGATAAAAAACGTCACGACGACAACAGTAACCCGAAGGATAAACCTCTGTTTGACAGGAATAGACCAGACTGTACCTATCCCCGCAAAAAGAATACCTACAATCAATCCGCCGACTACATCTAGAGGAAAGTGAACGCCTAAGTAGAGGCGTGATACGGCAATTAGGGGAAGAATAATTATACTCCACACCCATAGCCAGAGGCGGTTGTGGTGTAAAGATAAGTAAATCCAAAAGGTTGCTGAACCTTGGACATGTCCACTGGGAAAAGATGCATTTTCACTCGTTGCGATCGCGTCAGCAGAGGCGATGTCCGGATTTAACTCGAAGGGACGAGGCATATCAAATAGTTCTTTGAGGATTGTATTACACCCATAACTAATCCCTAAGAGTAGTCCTAACTGGCGCCCTGTCCACGGATCGATTAACCAGTAATAGAGGGTAAGGAAGGCGATATAGGCATATTCTGAACCGAGATTGGTAATGGCAAAGACTAAAGGCTGGAAGCGCTGTCCTAGCAGTTCCTGAATCCATTCAATAGTTGTCATCGCTTCTTAAAATTTAGATGAATTGTTGCATCTTTGCGGCTTTGCTTATGCCATCTGCTCTAAATCATTTCTGATTGGCTTAATTCCAGAGGTTACTTGATGAATCCATCCCACATAGTCGGTTTGTACCCGTTTAAAAAAAGCCGCTATCATCCAATCTTCTAAACTATGAGCAGCATAGTCTTTTGAATAGGGTTCTCGGAAGAGTTCTATCAACCAGTGAGCATAACGAAGTTTCCCTTGATTTCCATCCAGAATAATTAATTGTCCTCCAGGTTTAAGCAGGCGAAAGCATTCTTGTACGATTAACTGGGAAATCTGGGGTGGCGTTTCGTGTAATACCATAGAGACTGTGACTAAATCAAACGAAGCATCATCAAAATCCGTAGCTTCAGCTAAACCATGCTGCCATTGTATATCTAGCCCTGCTTGCTGTGCTTTGTAGTCTGCCACAATCAGCATATAGGGAGACAAATCTAATCCGATGACGACGGCTTCTTTAAACGCCTGCTTTAACATCAACGTTGTTGAACCTGTACCGCAACCGAGATCGACAATTCGGCTGGGCGGCTTCTCAATAGTTGTTATTAACTTTTCGCGAATCCGAGTTTCATTGGGTGGGGAAGCGTAAGCCGTCACAGTATCATAGGTTATAGCCGCGACAGTATTAAGGTAACCGCATTGAATACCATGAAAGTTTTGCTGACTGTAATAGTCTGGATAAATGAGATTGGTTTGTCGGAAACGTTCACTCTGCTTTTGCCAATTAATGGTTTCATAGAACTGGAGTTGATCCTGACCAATCAGGGCGCTTATGATTGGCTTCAGTAAAAGCTCTCCTATTTTGTTTTTACGGATAGACATGGTAATCTCTTCCTCTCATAGTTTGTCTCTAATGAAAAACAAAAACTGGCAGACCCGCTGCACAAATGAACATAACAAACCTATTAATTTTATCGGTTCGCCCTGAATTATACATGAGCAATTTAAGGTAGAAGCCGCCAAAAGAAGCAGAAAAAATTAATACAAATATCCTAATTTTATCCCATAAACACTGGAGCAGGTATCAGAAATTAAAGGCAAACACCTTAGGGGCGGTCTACTGCACAAATGAACACCATCAACCTATTAATTTTATCGGGTCGCCCTCGATTAGGTATTGGTAATTATCTGACACCGCGTACATTAGACAGGGGCGAGTCGAGACAAGTTAATTGGAGACACCGCCACATTTTATCAGCGACTCGCCCCTACAATCTCAAAAATCGCAATAATCTCCACAATCCTTACAATCCCTGACCTTGCAGCAGAATCAGGAAATCTTCAGGGAGTTTTGTGGTAAGCTAATAAACATTCAAAACGCTTGACTCTGATTATGCAGTTAAAGTCTATCAAACAAAAAAAAATCTTTTCAACGCCATAAAAGTTATATCCACCAGTCTGATCAGTGGCGCAATTGGACTAGAACTCTGGAATATTTATGCTTTGTTCAGTGATCTGAGTGTCCCCACAATCCTGGAACCCGTTTTTTGGCTGGAGCGTTTTGCCGTTACCATTCATTTAGTGGAGGCAATTATCGCGGCGGCTTATGCACCTTCTCGACAAAAGACACCCATCGTTTATGGAACTTATACGTTCTTTGTGGGTACAGTGGGTTTGTTAGAATTATTCGATCAGGATGATGAGTAGATGTGGCGAAATTTTCCATCCTTGTTATCAGTCTGGATTACCTAATAGTTAGAACTCAAAACTCAAAGCACTCCAAACTTTTTCAAGTTACAAGCTGTCATGCATTTACAGCGCTTTTGGTAGTAAGTGAGGTACACAGACAGATCCCCGACAAGTCCTACGAAGTCGGGGATCTTGGTTGAGGCTGTACCTAATCAACCACCAAATCTGCTGTAAATTCAGTATTAATAGCGAGCAAGATGCTCGCACTACAACGATTTCGCAAAGGATATTCAAAAGTTTGATTTCTCGGACTTTTTCCCTTGATTAGGTATGTAGTTTTTTGTGCTTCGGCGATCGCTCTTAGGTTGAATAGCACGTTCAGATGAGGCTGGTGGGCATTGCCCACCCTACGATATATCAAGGGTTTCGGCGCTCCAAAAATGCACGCTTTTCAGTGCCATTCCTCTTAGATTGGTCTACTTTAGAATCGTTTACGGGAACGATTCTAGTTACCTTGCGAGTTCCATAGATACCGTTGTTAACGCCGTTTCCGATATCTGCGTTGTTGTCGGTGTCTGGCTATTTCCTTGCGTTTGTGCTTTTCCAAGGGAGTTTCAAAAAAGCGGTTCTTCTTCATGTCTGAGAAAATCCCAGCGCGAGATACTTTGCGCTTGAATCGTCTAAGTCCAGATTCAATTCCCTCGTTTTCTCCAATAATCACTTGAGCCATGCTTATCTCCTTTGAAGCTCAACACAAAAAGGGCAGACAATTACCTGCCCTCAAAATTCAAAAGCTATAATAATTTAATTCCTTATCGTTCCTAATTTCATAGAAAAATAAGGAAATCAGCTTTTGAAACTCCCACCGCTAAATGCTTAACCTTATAGCGCTCTTGCCACAACTGTCAGGGTGAGAAAATAACTTTTCTCACCAGAAGGCGCGATTTATGTCACCACTCTCATCCAGTGTAGCGATATCAGTATGACACAAAAAACGAAACATTCACTATCCATCCCCACCGCACGAGATGAGTGGGGAATTGGAGCGATTTTACTTAGAAAGAGCTACGGCTATAGTCACCGCGATTTCCATTTCCATTGCTTCGTTCCCGTGGTCTTGCTTTGTTAACCTTCATTGAGCGTCCCATCCATTCAGCACCATCAAGGGTTTCAATGGCACTGTCTTCGTTAGAGTCAGACTCCATCTCCACAAAGGCAAACCCTCGTGGACGTCCGGTTTCACGATCTTTAGGTACACTCACACGAGTGACGGTGCCGTATTCGGCAAAAACTTCCGTCAGATCCTCTTGAGTTACATCGTAGGACAAATTACCAACGTAAATAGACATAAGGCACTTCCTTTTACTGAACCTGTAGCGAGATGAATCGGAGAAGTGCCTGCGGACAAAATCGAAATCGAAAAAATCGAAACAAGCTTACTTACCGAAAATCAACCGTATCTACTCTAGCATTGATGGGGGGAGTTTGGCAAGATATTTAACTTGTCTGGATCATCTCCCCCCAATCTACCCCTTATCCCTTATCTTCCTGTTGTGCGACTTGCTGCTTCACCTGACTCACACTATCCGGATTCAGGGAAATCGAATCAATTCCCGCTTCGACTAAAAACGCGGCAAAATCCGGATGATCGCTGGGTGCTTGTCCACAAATACCCACCTTGCGATCGCACTGATGCGCGGTTTTAATCAGTCGCAGGATCATTTTCTTGAGCGCCAGATTGCGTTCGTCAAATAGATGGGACAGATCTCCAGAATCTCGATCCACCCCTAAAACTAACTGAGTCAGGTCATTACTACCAATGGAGAAGCCATCAAAGCGTTCAGAAAACTCCTCCGCTAACTCCACATTAGAGGGAATTTCGCACATCACATAAACTTCTAACTCATTTTCCCCCCGCTTGAGTCCATTTTCTGCCAAGACGTGGAGAACCTTATCCGCCTCATCCAGGGTGCGACAGAATGGAATCATGATAATCACATTATTAAAGCCGATTTCTTCTCGTACCCGTTTCAAGGCGCGACATTCCAAGGCAAACCCTTCCCGGTAGCGATCGCTATAATACCGAGATGCGCCCCGGAACCCCAGCATGGGGTTGGCTTCCTTTGGTTCAAATTGAATCTGTTGGCGTGCATCTTCATCCTCTAACTCATCCCAATGAATCAACGCCATGGGATGAATTTTAATCACATTATTGATAATAAACTCCATCCGTGCCAACCCAATGCCTTCACAGGGTAATCGCCACCAGCGAAACGCTGCATCCGGACTGGCAACATTCATCATAATTTGGGTTTTGGTTTGGGGAATTTCTTCCAAGTTGAGTTCCGATTCCTCATACTCTAATATTCCCTGATAAATCAAACCGCGATCGCATCCCCTATACTCAGTCCAGAAATGATTTCTTTGCCCTTTTCCTTGAGGCTATAGGTTTTTAATGATCCGGCTTCTAAGCCATCAGGTACACGAACCCCTTCATCTTTTAGGCTACGAATCATTTCACCTAATGAAGCATTCTTCCCCCCGACTATTGACACATCAAATGACTAAGCTATATCCCTCAGACTTTTACCAGATGACACTGTACCGGAAAATTCCAGATGTAGCAGAAGGCTCCAGGGCATAAGGCAGAAGGCTTCAAGGAAAAAGTACCCTAGGGCTAAAGGGGGTTACTTCGTCGAATTTGGTATCATTCTTTATTTTTTGAGATGAAGGAAGTGATAATCTAGATAGTGGCTACAATCTCACTTTCTTACCCCAGCGATCTCTCACGCTTGGGTTTTCCTGAGTCAGCCGATTGTCTTGGGTTCACTTTGGTTTTGTGCCAGAACAGCCACAGCTCGAACTAACTGCTCTGGCTCAAGGGGCTTGGAAACGTACCGTTGATAGCCACTGCTGAAGGCACGCTGCTGATCTTCAAGTCTGGCATAAGCCGTCAGTGCGATCGCGGGAATTTGTCCCCCTTTTTCGGCTGGTAAAACACGAATCTGTTCAAGCAGGGTATAACCATCCACATCCGGCATCCCGATATCACTAATTAACACATCCGGTTGAAAGGATTTCAAATTGGCGATCACTTGGGACGCACAGGCAACAGTCAAGACTTCTGCACCATACTCCGTGAGCAATACTGTTAATAGCTCACAGGCATCAGGTTCATCATCAACAGCGAGGACTCGAATTCCGGTCAGATCGAGTTCGGGTTGGCGCAACTTTTTGATCGGCTTGATTTGCGGTTGAGCATTCAACAGTGGCAACCTTACCGTAAAGGTGGCTCCGAACCCTTCACCGGGACTGTCTGCCGTGATCATGCCGCCGTGAGCCTCAACTAACTGGCGGACAATCGTTAATCCTAGCCCCAATCCTCCATACTTGCGAGTAATCGAGGCATCTTCCTGCCGGAACGATTCAAAGATGTAGGGGAGAAAGTCAGGGTTGATGCCTTTACCCGTGTCCCTCAGCGTAATTTCTCCTTGATTGTCAACTCGTTTGAGCCAGATCTCTACTCGTCCACCATTGGGAGTGAATTTGATGGCGTTGGACAGCAAGTTCCAGACAATTTGCTGCAGTCGGGCGGCATCACCAGACACTTGTCCAATGTTGGGTAATGCGCTATGAAGTGAGATGGATTTAGCCACGGCTGTCGTCCGCACCGTATCAATCGCCGCTTCAATCACAGAGGATAGATTGACGGAGGTCATATCCAGGCTAAGTTTGCCACGCAGAATTTTGGCGATATCCAGCAGGTCATCAATCAGTTGAATCTGTAAATTGGCATTCCGTTCAATGGTGGCGAGGGCTTCGGCAGTTTTGGCTTCGTCAAATTTACGAATTTGTAACAACTTTGTCCAACCCAGGATGGGGTTCAGGGGTGTTCGCAACTCGTGGGAAAGGATAGCCAGAAATTCATCTTTGATACGGTTGGCACGTTCGGCGGCTTCTCGTGCGGCTTGTTCTTGCTCAAGGAGTTGTTCTCGTTGGGCTTCGACTTGTTTTTGCTTAGTGATATCTAACACCGTGCCAATGAAGCGTCGCGGATTTCCGGCGGGATCAAAATAAACTTGCCCTTTTGCCTTAATCCAGCGTTCAATACCATCCTGAATGCCAATGGTGCGATATTCCACATCATAGTCACCGCCGTTGGCTGGGTTAACAGACCCCTGTATTACCTGTTCCACTCGTTGGCGATCATCGGGATGTAGTCCCTCAAAAAATGTCTCAATGCTGATTTTGGCTTCGGGGGGTAAACCAAACATGGCTTTGCAACCTGCATCCCAAGTTAGCTGATTGGTGGTCAGATTCCAATCCCACGTTCCCAACTGGGCGGACTCGATCGCTAGGCGAAGGCGGTCTTCACTCTCTTTGAGGGCGGTTTCTGCTTGCTTGCGATCGCTGATATCACTCACTACTCCCACTAGACGTAGTGGTGTTCCATCCAACGCTACATCGAGTTGCCCACTCAGTTCAATCCACCGCCACTGACCATCATTGCGCCGCCGAATGCGACAGATCAAATGAAAGAGGTTGTTGCTTTTGATTCCCTCAGCTAAAGCCCATTCAAAAGTCTCGCGG
Source organism: Coleofasciculus sp. G1-WW12-02 (assembly GCF_040219735.1). NCBI lineage: Bacteria > Bacillati > Cyanobacteriota > Cyanophyceae > Coleofasciculales > Coleofasciculaceae > Coleofasciculus > Coleofasciculus sp. G1-WW12-02. The sequence continues at coordinate 17,312 of NZ_JAVJRX010000020.1, forward strand.
TCTTCTGGATGAATCACGCTTTCCATAAACTCAGCTTTGCCCAGGGTCTCGTCTTCGAGAGTGTGACCGAAAATTTGGTACGTCTGGGGGTTCTCCCAGATGGCATAGTCAGTCTGGATATCCCACTCGAAGACGCCGAGTTTGGCAGCACTTGTGGCTATGTCAAGACGCTGTTGTCGTTGGTGTAATGCTTCTTCTGTCTGTTTGCGTTCAGTAATATCGGTATTTGTGCCAAACCAGCAGGAAATATTTCCGGTTTCGTCTCGGATTGGCAAGGCGCGAGACAAAAACCAGCGATACTGTCCATCTTTACCGCTTAAGGGGAAGGTATCCTCCCAGGTTTCCCCGATTTCAATACAGTTACGAAACTTTTTTACCACCCCCTCAACATAGTCTGGGTGATGCAGGTTCTGCCAGCCCCAGCCCTGCATCTGTTCTAATGTTGTCCCGGTATAATCAAACCAGCGTTGGTTGTACCAGAAGATCCAGCCGTTCTCATCTGCCATCCAAGCCAATTGAGAAATGTTATCTGCCAGAGTGCGGAAGCGTTTTTCACTCTCTTTGAGAGCTTCTTGTGCTTGTTTACGCTCACTGATATCCTTGAACAGGAGGGCGACTTGTCGTTTTTCTGGCTCTCCAATGGGAAAGGCATAAACATCAAACCAGCGATTCATCGATTCAGAGCCATTCTCAAAGCGAACGGGTTCACCGGTTAGAGCCACTGTGCCGTAAATCTCAAACCAATGGTCTTCGTGATTGGGAATCAGTTGACGTACCGTTTTACCCTCTACCTGTTCAAGTCCCGTTTGTTTCTCGAACATGGAATTGACTTCTAGGAAGCGGTAATCGACTGGTCTACCATTTTCATCGAACAGCATTTTGATGACGCAAAAGCCTTCATCGATGGATTCAAACAGTGTGCGATAGCGTTCCTCCGAGCGGCGCAGGGTTTCTTCTGCAAGTTTGCGATCGCTAATATCAGTCAGGACGCCGGGAAAGGTAATCGCATTGCCGTTTACGTCGTATTCTACCTGTCCCCGGGCGATGACCCATCGCTGTTTTCCGTCAGCATCGCGGATGCGGTACTCAGCCTCATAGTTTTCTCCGGTTGCGATCGCGCGTTCAATTCCGGCGGTGACTTGAGGACGATCTTCGGGATGAATGGCGCTCAGAAATTGATCGACTGGCAATCCTGCGGTAGCCTTGTCTGGGTCAACCCCGAACAGGTGCGCGAAGTTGCGATCACTAATCACCAGATCCTTGACGATATTCCAGCACCAAGTGTAGATCGAACCGGCTGCTAAAGCGGCTTCTATTGGAATATGGGCTTCTTGCAGAGCTTCTTCTGCTTGTTTGCGATCGCTCATATCAATGACTGAACCGATATATCCTTTAACCTCCTCTCCCAGCCCCAGTTCCTCTGCTTCGGTTTGCCCTCAATTTCTACATTCAACAGAGGTTATCCCCTTTCTCGGATGGGGTGCAGAAGCTGTTCGGCAGTATCGGCTAGTTCTCATTGTAGTACAATAATATCAAGCCTTCTCTAGTACAATTGTTGGTTTTTTGCCAAACATCATCGGTAAAACCCGCCCCTACCGCCTTGCTCCGGAAGCGCTCTCAACCCAAAGCTTTTCCAACAACTAAACTTTTGTAACGGGATCTTCCCAATTTAGCGGCAAATTGGGGCGGTTTTGTTTACAAATATTGATGTAAATGTAAAGATTTAATTATATCTATTGAGCATTATGAAATTCAAGTAACCTAATGTATATAAAAAAAGCTCGTGCAAGATCTAAAGCTGAAATTTTTCCGAAAAATCTGTGACATTAATCACAACGAAGCGTTTTAAAAATCACATCCTTTAAAGGAAACTATCACAGAATCCCGTGAGAATAATCACTATTTTTTAGGGATTAAATTACAGGAATTCCCCTAAAAATGAGAGATCATTTAACTATAACTTGGTTTATGGTCTAGATTGAGTTGAGAGTAAGCGGGGAACTAACCATGAAACTATTTGCCAATTATACGGTCAGCGAAGGAGACATAGAGCTTCTGTTAAAAGAAACAGATAACGATGGGGATGTATCCTTCGAGGAGTGGGATGCAGATGTCTTATCCCATGACTGGGAGGTGGATGCTTTTATCGAGGAATGGGATGCAGATTATCCAGTAAATGATAACAATAGGGAGATCTGGTTTAATGACTGGAAGGAGTTTGAGACAAACTTAGACGACCTGCTAATTGACTGTCGCGAATGGGAACTATAAGCTATCTCTAAAATCCAACAGCTTCCCATTGATTTTTGTCTCTGACTTGATGAACCCAATTACCCAATTTATTAGGGGCATTACCCTGAACTCAATTCCTAATAATTAACAGCTTCTTGCCGTTAATCTTAATTCCTTAATACCGTAAAGAACCCTACCTTCATTTTACAGGTTAGGGGAGGGCGGGTTGGGCAAATAGATTTATAAAACACAATTAAGCGCCTCTCACCCGCCCCGAAAAGCTCCTAAATACTTGTTGTATATGCAGGAGCGCCATACATAAGCGCCATACATATAGGAACAAGGTACTCGCGTCTGGACACTGGGGAGTTACCTCGCCATTTTTAATAGCAAAATCTCCGCTCAAACAGGGTTAGAGTGGAGTTCCAACCTTATAGGTTTCCCCTTGTACGCTTACCAAATCTCCTTCAACTAATTTACGTCCGCGCCGAGTTTCGATGATACCATTAACGGTCACATCACCTTCTTGAATCATCAGTTTGGCTTCGCCACCTGTGGACGCGATACCTACCCACTTGAGGAACTGATCTAACTTAATGGTTTGGATGGAGCTGGTCATGCCAAAATAGACAAATCGCTGATCTCGAAGTCAGGTTAGGCAGTTGCAGATTTATCAGTTTCCGCCTTAGATGCTGATTCTACCTGATCGGACTGGACAAAGTTTAGCGAGGCAGAATTTAGACAGTAACGCTGACCCGTTGGTGCTGGTCCATCATTAAATACATGACCTAAGTGAGCATCACAAGCTGCACAGAGGATCTCAGTACGACGCATCCACAAAGTATTATCCGCTTCATATTTGACGTTTTCTTCATCAATCGGTGCCCAAAAACTGGGCCACCCTGTCCCAGAATCATATTTGGTTTTGGATGTGAACAAAACATTGCCACAGCAGACACATTTATAGATTCCCGGCTGCTTGTTGTCGTGATACTCTCCGGTAAAGGCGCGTTCTGTTCCCTTCTGTCGGGTCACTTTGTATTGTTCTGGGGTAAGCTGTTGTTTCCAATCAGCGTCACTCTTTTGTACTTTCTGAATCATGGTTTCAGGTTCCTTAACTATGCGAATATCAGCTTAAATTCAAGGGGGTGTAGGGGGAGAGGAAGAATGGAGATTATCCTCTCTTGGCTCATCCTACCCAATCTAATCCTATCGTCACATCCTCCTGCCCATCTTGAGCTACACCGAAGAAAAACTAGCAAGTTGTGAGTCCAATGAAAACCCACAACTTAAATCTCTACTATTCTCTTCCTGCTTTCTCCACCGTGCTTAAAAGCAAATGCTGTTAACACTAAGATGGTGGCGTGGAAGAAGCGTTGAGCGGATAAGGGATGCGGCTAGGAAGGCAAATTATTGCTCGCATAAGCATCCATCCTGTAAGCTGGGGTGCGATCGCTGTAATTTGTCTCGATCCCTGTGATCGACTCTGCTAGCTGCTCAAAGGACTCACAACGCCAGTTGCGATCGTGGATTGGCTTGCTCTGTTCGCCTCGGAAGTAAGCCTGAGTCCCTAATACAGCAACGGCAACCCAACCCACGAAAAACAATGACACTAAGATAAGCATTGGGCTAATCATAATCGTTCCCCTTTGTTTAGCAATTTTGTAAATTTATATTACTCATAATGTAACGGATTATTACAAAACGTATCTGTGACTTGACTCTGGTGTAGGTGTGATGATAATCACTATCCCCAACCCATTTTTTCTATGGCTGTGAATGAATTAACAACAGAAGTCTTAGTTGTCGGTGGTGGTACAGGTGGCACGAGTGCGGCAATCCAAGCGGCACGTCGAGGCGTCAAAACAATTCTAGTCAGTGAGTTTTCCTGGCTAGGAGGAATGCTGACGACAGCCGGTGTCTGTGCGCCCGATGGCAATGAATTAGCCGCGTGGCAAACGGGGTTATGGGGCGCATTTTTGCGAGAACTTCAACAGCGACAGCCCGGAGGACTCGATCATGGGTGGGTGAGTTTGTTTACCTACCACCCTAGAATTGGCGCTCAAGTCTTTGCAGATTGGGTTCAAGCATTGCCTAACCTAAAGTGGATTGCTGGACAAACGCCGTTAGCGGTATTGAAAGCAGGGGATTGTGTAACTGGGGTGCGATTTGCTGATGTTGTGATTAACGCCAAAGTCACCCTAGACGCCACGGAATTGGGAGATGTGCTGGAATTAGCCGAGATTCCCTATCGCTGGGGTTGGGAGTCGCGCACTCACTTTGGTGAACCGAGTGCGCCTGTTTCCTTCAATGACTTGACTCAACGCTATCCAGTTCAAGCACCAACCTGGGTTGTCATCCTCAAAGATTTTGGCACCGATACAGCCCCGGAAATTCCGCCCCCACCTCAATACAGCCCAGAACAGTTTGTCGGGGCGTTGGAAGGCTATGGGGTGGAATCCTTTCTCAATTACGGACGCTTACCTGGGGGACTGTTTATGCTGAATTGGCCCCAATATGGCAATGATTATGGTGAGGGAGTTGGGCGCTTAGTGGAATCGGATGCATCCCGACAGCAGTTTCTCCAGGAAGCCCTTTGGCACACTCAAGGCTTTGCTAGTTTTATTCAATCTCAACTGGGACGGCGTTATGGTTTAGCCGATAATAGTTTCCCAGAGGCGTCCCTCGGTGGTGGGGCTTACGCCCTACATCCTTACTATCGAGAAAGTCGGCGTCTGGTGGGAGTGGTGACGTTGAAAGAACAAGATATTTTACCGATAGTAGGGGGTCAAGTTGCGCCTTTGCCCGTCGATGCATCAGGGGCTTTTACCGGAATTGCTGTGGGCAATTATGCCAATGACCATCATTATCCTGGTTTTACCTTTCCCTTAGCCCCAAAATCGATCCGTTGGGGAGGACGTTGGACGGGAACACCGTTTACGATTCCTTATGGTTGCCTTTTACCTGTGTTAATGGATGGTTTATTGGTCTGTGATAAAGATACTTCTGTCTCTCACATTGCCAATGGTTCGACAAGGTTGCAACCTGTGGTGATGAATCTAGGTCAAGCCGCAGGAATGGCGGCTGCGCTGTGTGTGGAACTTGCCTGTCAACCGAGGGAGTTACCCATCCGGCGTATTCAAGAGGCATTGTTGGGCGATGCTATTGCCCCTGCGGCTATGATTCCCTTATTCAACAAATCCCTTGATCATCCAGATTGGCAGTACTGGCAACGTTATTACTTGGATAATCCAGAAGAGTATCCCAGTTCTGGGATGGTTGAGGAGCCGGGGGAGCTTGTCGAGACGTTGCGGTGGAAGGTTTGGGAACATAGAAGCACAGGAGAATCTTCCCAATCACCAATCACCAATCACCAATCCCATGCCTTAATCTATTTCACTGGCATATTCCAACGCCGTGCTGACCAGGATTACATTATTACCCTGAGCGAACCTGAAAGTTATGGGGGTCAAATTTGGATGTTGATTACGACACAATCTGATGTTAACCAGCAACTCCAGCATTATCCTCATCAGCAACAGCTACAAGGGTGGGGACGTTTTAATCCGGCGGGAAACTGGTTGCTGGTAAACAGTTTGCACTGATCAGCAATCAGTCTCCAAACATGGATGGGTATAACCATTGGGTCAACTTAAGCGCCAAAAGCAGGGATTGTAGAGACGTAGCATGCTACGTCTCTTAGCAATGTAAAGACACGATGCCAGAAGCGTCTGGGAACTGGAACAATTTGAAGACAAACTCGCTAGTGTACCATTAATCTTCACACAATCCACATTAACTCTGGCAGGAATTTTTCCTGAACCCTGAGTAAAAAGTCCGTAACAGGGACTAGAAACCCTGACACGGACATCTGCTATGCGCTTTTACACTTGTGTTACTTTAGTGAGCCTGCTTACGCTCTCATTTGCTGTCCATGCTCATGATAGTCGCGATCGCTCGGTCTCACTTTTTCAGTCTACTCCTGCCCACTCGCTGTTGTCTCTAGTCAAAACTGGAGATGCTGGTCCTCAAAGTCCTGAGACCAATCGCGGTGGACAACGGCGTTTCTTTACCTCCCAAGATACCTTCGTGCCCCAGATTTGTCACCGGGGTAGTGGACGGCGCGAATTTACTTGGGCATAGGCAGTAAGTGCCATTTGATATAATATATACTTTCCTGGAAGAATTTTACCCCCTAGTTGTGACCCACCCAGGGGGTCTTCCAGTTGGCGGTATCTCCTAGGTTGTTTATAATCCAGTCTATAATCTAAGGAGAATTTAGACTTTAATATTAGGGTGCTTTAAGTAAGCGCATGTTTTGCTTCTTGAGTTGGACTCGCTGGTTTAGGTGAAGCCGTGGGTTCGCCATTACCTTTATTCTTTTGTACCCATGCGATGTGACCGCTCCCTAAAATGACTAATCATCTCGATCTGATCAAAAGCCTCAGCCCCAGCGCCATGGATCAGATTATGATATATCTGGCTTTCAGCGCAATGAGAACCAGTGGACACCGACATGGGGCGTTTCTAGATGCGGCAGCAACGGCTGCTAAATGTGCGATTTACACGACCTATTTGGAACAGGGTGAAAATATCCGGATGACCGGACATCTACACCATATTGAGCCAAAACGGGTCAAGGTTATTGTTGAAGAAGTTCGACAGGCATTAACAGAAGGAAAACTGCTGAAGATGCTGGGGTCTCAAGAACCCCGCTATTTGATTCAGTTTCCTTATGTGTGGATGGATCAGTATCCCTGGCAACCGGGGCGATCGCGGATTTCTGGCACTAGCCTGCACAGGGAAGAAAAACGCATCATTGAGGAAAAATTACCGGATCATCTCCCCGATGCCCAGGTGGTCAGTTCTTTACAGTTTATGGAATTGATTGAGTTTCTGCACAGCCGTTCTCAGGAAGATTTACCTCCGGAACGACAAGCGCCTCTTTCTGAAGCCATGGCAGAACATATCAAACGACGCTTACTGTATTCGGGAACAGTGACGCGCATTGATTGTCCATGGGGTTTACCCTATTATGCCCTGACCAGTGCATCTTATTCGCCCGTAGATGGCAAAGAACGTACCTACACGGTGGTGGAGGATACGGCGCAGTATTTCCGGTTGATGAAAGAGTGGGCAGAACGTCAGCAGCATGTGATGCGGGTTTTGGAGGAGTTGGATATTCCACCGGAAAATATTGACCAAGCGATAACGGAACTTGATGAAATTATTCGCGCTTGGGCGGATAAATATCATCGAGATGATGGTCAACCGATGGTTTTACAAATGGTGTTTGGTCGGCAACTGGAATAGTTATTTGTCCTTTGTCATTAGTTATTTGTCCTTGGTTTTTTAACTGAGGACTTTTCTATGACTCCGGATAAAAGGTGAGGAAAACTATCCAGGTAATCCCATGATACTGTGCCAGATGATGACAAAAAGGATAGCCGCGATCGCACCAATTAATGTATTGATAAAATTCACGACTTCGTTGGTCATCCATTCGACCTGAGATTGCCAGGTGGCACCAATCACACTTTCCAAGTTGGTGGCAATAAAGGCAGCGAATACACAAAACCAGACTTCTGTCAAGTCTATGAAGCCAACGCCCCAACCCAGAAACGCGATCACAGCCGAGGCGACAGCCCCGGCTAAGGTTCCTTCTAGACTGACGGCGCCTTCGGTTCCGGGGGAGACGGGTTGTAAAGTGGTGATTAAAAAGGTGCGCTTACCGTAGGCTTTACCCACCTCACTGGCGGTAGTATCAGAAAGCTTAGTGGCGAAACTAGCGACAAAACCCAGTAGGAGGAAACTGCGATAGGGTTCATCCAGGAAAAGAACGCCCACCGCGCAAAGCGTACCCGTTAAAGCTGAACCCCACACATTTTCCGGTCCTCTAGCGCCCGAACGCTTTTCAGCAATCCCCGCCGCTTCTTTTTGTGCCATACCGATGCGGGTAACAGCAGAACCGACAAGAAAATAAACCATCACAATCAGATACCCTTGCCAGCCTAATGTCCCCCAAATCACAATTCCCAACGCCCCGGCGTGGAGAAGTCCAGCCGGGGTGAGGAGTTGCTTGGGGATCACCCACGCGATCGCTAATAATATTGTATTTAAGAGGACGGCAATCAGCCAAGGATTAAGAGAATTGAGTGTTGCAAGCATTACTAAGTTTTGAGTTTGATTGTGTAGGGGCGGGTTTTATTACTATCGTTTCTTACCTCACAAGGGATGTAACTCGCGCCCGCCCTGAGTGAGTGCTTTGAGTTTTGTGTCAGGGCGGATTTTACTATTATCGTTTCTGATAACCCAGATGCGACTAAACCCGCCCAGACCCCACAATGGCATATATTAAGGGTTAAGAGGATGTTTCCGGGTGTATAGTAGGCAACAGTTTTTGGTATGCAATCGATGCATAACTGTTTAGGATAATTATCGGATTAGGCAAAACTTAAATTAATAGCGATGAATCCCATTCTCTTCCATTTAGCATTTCCCGTTAGTGATATTGAGCAAACCAAAGATTATTATGGCAGAGGACTCGGCTGTGATATTGGGCGAGAAACCCGTCAAGCGGTCATTTTAAACTTATATGGGCATCAACTGGTAGCCCACCTCACCAATGAACCCTTAACACCACAACGGGGAATTTATCCGCGTCACTTTGGTTTAATTTTTACCGCAGAAGCCGATTGGCAAGCTTTATGCGATCGCGCCCAACAGCAGCAGCTTCAATTCTATCAGCAACCGAAGCGACGCTTTCCAGGTGATGTGACTGAACATCGCACTTTTTTCTTACAAGACCCATTTTATAATTTAATGGAGTTTAAATTTTATGCTCATCCAGAGGCAATTTTTGGTAGTCACGAGTTAGCCGCGATCGGCGATGGGTGATTTGTCATTTGTCAATCATTAAAATAGGGCTAAAGCCCTTACTACAAACTACGAGGCTAATTTGCCTTCTGAATCTGATAAAAGGGTTCTGATAAAGCAGAAGCTACCGCTTGCATACTGTGGGAATTTATCACCATACAAGCATGGGCAAGAACTGAAACTTTCACATTTTTACCCACGGGCATTTGTGAACTATTACCCGGAATAATAATAAAATCCCACGGTGTCCAAATTGATGTAAAATTAAGGCGTTCTAACATTTGGACATCTCGGTTTAAATCCTCTATTAAAGGACTTCCTGGACGCATTTGTACGCAGGCGCGACGGTTCAATAGGTAGGCTAACCAGGTGCCGTGATGGGGGGCGGCAATGGTAATATAACGCTGCACTCGGTTAATTCCACCTAATCGCTGGACATAATAGCGGGTGACAAGTCCCCCCATGCTTAAACCGACTAAATCAATGGGTTGGTTTGGGGGAAATGTTTGGTTGATAAAATCGGCTAATTGGGCTGCCATTTCGTCTAAACCCAATGTAGCATTATTGGGTTTAAGGTCAATACTATAAACAGAAAAACCTTTTTTTTGGAGGTAGGGAGAGAGTTTGCGGAAAACCGATGAGGTGCGGAAAATACCGTGAACGAGAACAACTGGGTTTGTCATTTGTCATACTCAAGGAAGCCAGAAACAAGCTACGTCATTTGCTAGGAACAGGGAACAGGTAACTCATAATAGTGTTTTCTGCTATCTTCTCCCCTCTACTTTATCAAACGTTTTCTCTAAGATATTCAATCCCTCTGCGTACTCTGCGGAACCCTCTGCGTACTCTGCGTTAAAAATAGACAATTGTATCCATTCATGGCGTTACACTGGGCGCAAGGATGGTGCCCCTACAATATAAATAATTTCAGTATCATTCATCTTAAAATTGATTTGTCGAGATTAACCTATAAAAATGATAACAGCCGTTCAAGTTGCGATCGCGGGGGAGGCTGCTGAACCCGCCGTGTCTGAGTTGATGGGGATTCCGGGTTTGTCCGTGTCTTATGAAGCCCAAACTCAAAAGGAGGGAACCCTAGCCGTAATTGCTACAATTGTCGGCATTGCTGGCGGAATCGTGGCGCTAGCCGAACAAATTCGCAAGTGGTATCAGGAATGGAAGCAATCCCAGTCAGGACAAACCTTTGATGTGGTGATTCAAAGTCCCACTGGGCGAATTGTCCTGGAGGAAGCCACAATTGAGGAAATTTGTCAAGTCCTAAAAGCCTTGGAACCGTAATTGTGCAAACCCTCTATATCAAATTAACCGACATTGACGGCGATTATGCCCAACTCCGCTATTGTTGGGGTCAACCGGGAGGGTATGAATCTCAAGACTTGGATTTGGGAATCATCCAGGATTTGATTCAGCAGGCGCGGCGAGACTATTATATGCCACTGCCGGACTTGGTGGGGATGGGTCAACGGCTGTTCTTTTGGCTGGATGGAGACGGGCGCTGGTTGAGTCGGGGGATTCAGGGGTGTCGCGGTTCCGGGTTGATGTTGGCAATTCAGACGGGACAGAAGTTGGCGCATTTACCCTGGGAAGTCTTGCATGATGGGCAGACGTTTTTAGTGCAGCGGGTGAATCCCGTGGTTGTCCCCATGCGTTGGGTGGATCATCCAGGGGAGGTGGGGGATACAGAGGCGCGTCCCTTGCGGGTGCTGTTTATGGCGACTGCCCCCCAGGGGGTTACACCCGCGTTGGATTTTGAGCAGGAGGAGGGGACAATTTTACGGGATACCGCTGATTATCCCATAACCTTGCGCGTGGAGGAAAGTGGCTGTGTGGCGGAGTTGGGGAAGCTGTGGGGGCGGTATCGGGAACCCTTTGATGTGTTCCATTTGACGGGTCATGCTTCGATTAATCAGACGGAACCCTATTTTATTACCGAGACAGAAACCGGGGAACCCTTGCAGGCAAAGGCGGCGGAGATTGCCGAGGCGTTACAGTTTCGCTTTCCGCCCTTGGTGTTTTTATCCGGATGTCGCACTGGGGAGGCGGGGAATCAGGGGGCGATTTCCTCATTGGCGGAGGCGTTGATTGGTTATGGGGCGAAGGCGGTATTGGGTTGGGGGCGCCCGGTGACGGATACGGGGGCGACGGTGGCGGCGGCGTATTTGTATGGACGATTGGCGGCGGGGTTTCAGGTGGCTGAGGCGCTGGCGAGTACCTATCAGCAGTTGTTGAAAGATAAAATAGCAGATTGGCATTTATTACGGTTATATAGTCAAGGAGAATGTCCCGGCGCGTTGGTGGAACCCTTGGGGGATGAGCCGTGGTGTACGCCAGAACCCGCCTATAGTCAATTTTTAGACCCCAGAACCCAGTTAATTCGGGTGGCGACAGCCCAGGAATTTGTCGGGCGGCGGCGGGTATTACAGCGCTGTTTGCGGATGCTGCGGAGTGCGGGGAATTTGGGCGTGTTGATGTATGGCTTGGGGGGTGTGGGGAAGAGTAGCGTGGCGGCGCGATTGTTGGAGAGGTTGGTGGGATATGACCGAATTGTGGTTTATCGGGGATTGGATGAGGATAAACTGGTGCGGCTATTCTCGGAACAATGTACGTCGGAGGCGGGGTTGGAGATATTGCAGGGGAAATTACCCCTGATGCAGCGATTGACTAAGTTTTTCCAGGCGGGATTAAATCAGCTGCAGCAACGGTTTGTCCTGGTGTTGGATGATTTTGAGGCAAATCTGGAAATGCGCGGGGATGGGGTGGCGGTATTAAAGCCAGAGGTGGTGGATGTGTTGCAGGCGCTGCTGAAGGGGATGGTGAATTCTAAGTTACCCCATCGGGTGATGATTACCAGTCGCCATGACTTTAGCTTAGGGGATGTCATGGTGAATCGTCGCCTGCATCGAGAACCCTTGGCGGGGTTACAGGGGGCGGATTTAGCCAAGAAATATACCCGGTTGGCGGCGTTTAGTCGGGAGTCTCAGGTAGAAGCGGCGATACAGGAGAAGGCGAAGCAGGTAGCGGATGGGAATCCGCGTCTGTTGGAGTGGTTGAATCAGATTTTGGAAAATGAACAGGTGGATGGGGAGGTGATTCTCCAGCAGATGCAGGGGAAAGCCGCAGAGTTTCGCGAGAGTATTTTAGCTGAGGAGTTGTTGAAACAGCAGCCATCTGGGGTGAGGCAAATCTTGGGGATAGGGTTAGTGTATGAGTTACCGGTGCCTTATCCGGCGATGGAGGCGGTTTGTCAGGGGATTGGGAATTTTGATAATGGGGTGCAACGGGCAAAAAGTTTGGGGTTGTTGGAGGTGAGTGAGTTTCAGGGGGAGGAGTCTTATCGGGTGTCGCGGATTTTGGCACCGTTATTGGAGATTCCGGAAGAGAGGGAGGATTTGGCTAAAACAGCGGCACAAACCCTGTATGACTTATGGTTAGATAAAAACCAAAGTGTAACAATATTTCATTTACAGGAAGCTCATCAACTGGCGTTGCAAAGCCAAGATGAATCGTTAGCCGATGAGATCTACAGGAAGTGGATTGAATATTACCAATCTCTTCCTAACTATGGGCGGCTTGATTTTACTAATCCCCTAAATTCAATGTATCTTGACTTCATATAATTTTGGCTTTTTGGAGAAGATTACTAACCTCTCAATATTATCCATTTCTAAATTTCCAAAAGAGAGAAATCGAGAAAGCCATTTCTCTGTATCAGCAATCGTTGGAACTCGATAGGCGGATTGGGGATGTGCAAGGGGAAGCGGCGACGTTAGTTATGCTGGGACAACTCTTAGCCGATGAGAAAGGAGAGGTTGAAACCGCGATTGACTATTTGCAGCAATCTTTGGCTATCTTTCAGCACCTGAAATCCCCCGATGCGGAGACGGTTAGGGAAATGTTGGATGAGGTGAGGCGGATGTAGGTTCTGCAACGGTATCCAGAAGCGTCCGCGTAGGGGCTTGGTTTCCAAGCCCGTACAGGTGGGGAAGTGGTGTTGAGTTGTCGCTAAATACGGTAATAAGTATCCCCCCTAGCCCCCCTTTGAAAGGGGGGAACAAGAAATTGTCTGCTTTGAGAACCAGAAATTGCACTTTTTGTCAGGAGTGAACCAGAAATTAAGCCAAGTCATTTAAGGGGACAATAAAACATCAATCAAAATCCCCCTTTGAATAAATCAATCAAAGTCCCCCTTAAAAAGGGGGATTTAGGGGGATCTCAACCTTAATCGCGTAGTCATACGCTTAAATCAACTCCAATTACTGTTAAAGGTTACTCGGATTGAATCTGTTTAGATTATCTAGATGCTGTAGGCTATTCGGATAGTATTATTTGGCTAATGAAGGGATACCGTTAGGACTTTTTGCCAGGGAAAGCAGTCAATCGAATTAACCAGAGTCTATAGGCGCGCACCTTCTCCGATTATACTGTTTATTGAATCATAGAAACCGTTTTTTTGTCAACCCGTTTAATCCGAATTAATTGACTTTTCACAGGAAATCATCAAACCTGCGAATCGGGGCGGGTTTAGTCGCATCCCTTGTGCAACCGAAGAGATAATCGTGAAACCCGCCCCTACAGGGAAACCTGTCAAGTTTATTTCACCATTTTAGCTGTGTCAAAATTAATCTCTGTCGTGAGAATAAGCCTAACAATTCATACCCGATACATTGAGGCTCATCTTCCCGCATCCTGCTTTAATTCTTAGCCGGAATAAAATTATCATGGAGACTGACTAACCCATCCCCATAGATAACTTTAATTTCATGCTCACGTCCATCTTCCCCAGAAAGGGTATAAATAAACTGCTGACGCTCAGACTCTAAGCCCGTAAACTGATAATTGAGTGAGTCCAAAGAGAATAAGTCCTCATATTTTGATTGAATCGCCTTCAAATCCTCTTGACCAAACCAGGTTTCCTCAAGATTTAAAACTTTGCCCAGCTTCTCAAGATCTTGGCTTTGAATGGCATCAACATACCGTTCAACCAAACGATTCGCGTAAACGGAATAGAACAAAAATGGGTCATCTAAGCGAATGGTTTGATCTTGATAAACAGCAATCGACTTACTCATCCCGCCAGGGGTAGAGATGCGGTAATTAAAGCGTTGAATCGGCATTTTATCGCCTGTTTCCCCCAATTCTTCAACACCCAGACGCTCAAAGTCCGTAATCTCTTCCCCTTGGAAATAAGCTTGATAATGCTTCAGTGCTGCTTGCACATTTTCAGAGGCGCGATCGCGTTCCATCAAGTAGGGCATAAAGAACTCAACATTTTCCTGATTAATTGCCTCAATTGTGGCAGCAATTAACGCATCAGCTGCTGCGGGTGTTAGGGGTTTAGCTATTTGAGCGTCGGGAACTTGAGTTAGGGTTTCCGCTGCTACTGTTTCCCCTCGACTAGAAACTGTTTCGGCTTGAGAGCATCCAAAAAACAGAACACTGGATAGACTAATAATCAAAACAATGGACTTATTCATGCTCGAATCGGGTAAAGGGTTTAATGTCGCCAAATCTTCGTTGTTGAGGAAACTGCTACTAATAATTCTCCATCTGGACTAAACTGAATTCCGGGCAAACTAAACGTTTCTGGCACTTATAAAATAAATTTTTGTTGCGGGATATGCCAAAGTTTAATACCCAGGCGAGGAACAGGATCTGCGGTTAGTATTAAGGCTTCTATGGCTAAGGTTTCTCCATTGGGACTAAAAGCCAGAGAGTTCACTTGCTCTGTATGTCCCTTTAGCGTTAGAAATCGGCTTCCGGTGCGAGTATTCCAGAGTTTTACACTATTATCTTTATCGCTAGTGGCTAATAGTTGCCCATTGGGACTTAAGGCGATAGGATTGTGTAATCCAGGAGACGGATCAGAATTAAATACCGTCCGAATCAGTTGTCCTGTCTGAAGATTCCACACCTGAATTTTATTGGTTGTCGTTGCACTAACTAAGGTTTGTCCATCGGAACTAATAATTAAACGATTAACGATACCATTAGACGGGTTAAGGTTAAGGGTGTGTAGTCGTTTTCCAGTTTGCAGATCCCACAGGTTCACCGTTTGATCAGAACTTCCACTGGCGAGGAATTTCCCATCCAAACTAAGTGCGATCGCGTGAACCGCATAACGATGTCCTCGCAATGTCTGCACTTCTTCTGTTGTGTTCACATCCCAAATTTTAACGGTTCCCTGAGAAAGACCTGCAATAATGTGCTTATTATTCGGCGTAAATGTCACCGCATTAGCTATATCACCGGCAATATAAGTATTACCTTCAATCGGTTCTTGAGCTTGATTTCCCTCTAACCAAAAGGCTTCTGTCGCATTTCCTTGGATTAAAGTTGTGACTTTTTCTCCCGTCTGTAAGTTCCACAACGTTAAAGTACTGGTTCCACTTCCACAGGAACGTTCATAGTCATGGCTACTAATCGCTAATAGGCGACTATCAGAACTAATCGCTTGAGTAACAGTAGAAAGCAGACAAAATCGCCTATCAGGGGGATACAGGCTGTATAAATCTAGCTGATGCAACAGTTGAGCTTTGTCCCAGTTTTGGGGTTGGGAATTAGCCGTCTGTGTTGATGGGGAGATTACATTTACAGGAAGGCTAACCACAGGAAGTGGAGACATCAGCAGGGTTAGGGAAACCAAAGAGGCAATTTTAGCAAGATTCACTCTTGTCAGATGCAATCCGAGTATAAAAGGAAGGATTTGATTATTAGCTTATCTGTCTCTCCAGGGATTTAACTTCCCCCATCTGGCTCATGCTTTCGGGTAAGTCAACTTAGGGGGGCGGTTGGAAACCGCAGCTACACAAATAAAACCTGCCTGGGCGGGTTACAATGTAAGTTAGTTCTAAACGACATCGATTGATGAAACCTAGCCAACCGGGACATTGACACTCAAAAGAGGTGAGGTGCGATCGCGAACGTCTTGAATTCGGGTTAACCTGTTTGGCAGTAATGATTTAGATGATTTTCCTTTGCTAATACTAGCCTAAAGCTGGGGAATCATTAGGACGAGTAATTTTGTTGATGAAGGGATACTGCTAGGGATTCTTGACCCAACCAAGCTGTCAATGGGACTTAACCGACTCTATAGGCGCACACCTTCTCCGATTATATTTTTATAAAATCATAAAAACGCGGCTTTTGTCAAGTCCGTATTTCGGTAAGCACCTAGACATACATTCTGTCCGCTGTACTAATAAATGTTAACCAGCGTCAAATCCGTTTTCTGCCCGTGAGGTTCCCCATCTCAACCATCAACCTTAATCTTGTCCGATGACTTAAGTTTCTCACCCAAATGGGTGACCGAAAAGCATGAAGTCAGAAATAACGCCAACAGCTCCCTCAGCTCCCCCAGCTCCCCCTCTAGCGAGATTGCCAGTTTTGAAGTTTTATGTACTCTAGTTGAGGCATACTCATAATGCAAATTTTACAAGATTCCGCCGCAGGGCAGGCTACCCTGTAGGGGAAATAAACACGATTACACGTTCAATTACATTCTGACGAGAGATATATGACACAACCAAGCTTCGGAGTCATCGGTTTAGCTGTGATGGGAGAAAACCTGGCGCTCAATGTAGAAAGTCGCGGGTTTCCTGTGGCGGTGTACAACCGGACGAGCTCGAAAACAGAAGAATTTATGGCAAAGCGTGCCTCCGATAAAAACGTCACCGCCGCCTATTCCCTGGAAAATTTTGTCAAAACCTTGGCACGTCCCCGCAAAATCCTGGTGATGGTCAAAGCAGGCAAACCGGTTGATATTGTCATCGATCAACTCAAACCCCTGCTCGAACCCGGAGATATGATTATCGATGGCGGGAACTCCCTCTACCAAGACACCGAACGCCGCACCAAAGACTTAGAAGCCACAGGACTCGGCTTTGTCGGAATGGGGGTCAGTGGTGGCGAAGAAGGAGCGCTCCATGGTCCTAGCTTGATGCCAGGAGGCACGGATACGGCATATAAAGAGTTAGAACCCATTTTGACCAAAATTGCCGCTCAGGTGGATGATGGTCCCTGTGTCACCTACATTGGTCCTGGGGGTGCAGGTCATTATGTGAAGATGGTGCATAACGGGATTGAGTATGGCGATATGCAGCTCATTGCCGAAGCCTATGACTTGCTCAAAAATGGCTTAGGACTGGATCACCAGCAGCTTCATCAGGTGTTTTCCGAATGGAATACGACGGATGAGCTAAATTCCTTTTTAATTGAAATTACGGCGGATATCTTCAAGTACATTGACCCGGATACGAATCAGCCTTTGGTTGATTTGATTCTGGATTCTGCCGGACAAAAGGGAACCGGACGCTGGACGGTGGTCAGTTCTCTGGAATTGGGTGTACCGATTCCCACCATGTACGCGGCGGTGAATGCGCGGGTAATTTCGTCCTATAAACAGGAACGGGTAGCGGCAGCGAAGGAGCTTACAGGTACTACGGGTAAGTATGATGGAGATAGCCAAGCGTTTATCAACAAAGTCCGTGACGCTCTCTACTGCTCAAAAATGTGTTCCTATGCTCAAGGAATGGCATTGTTGGGTAAGGCATCACAGGAGTTTAATTACAACCTGAACTTGGCAGAAACTGCCCGGATTTGGAAAGGGGGTTGTATTATTCGGGCGGGGTTCCTGGATAAGATTAAAAACGCCTTCAATGAGAATCCAAAACTGCCGAATTTACTATTAGCGCCAGAGTTTAAGCAAACGATTCTGGATCGGCAAGAGGCATGGCGGGACGTGCTGGTAGTTTCTAATCAGTTGGGAATCCCGGTTCCAGCCTTTAGTGCGTCATTAGATTACTTCGACAGCTATCGGCGCGATCGCTTACCGCAAAACTTGACCCAGGCACAGCGCGACTACTTTGGCGCTCATACATATCAGCGAACCGACAAGGAAGGGGTTTTCCATACCGAATGGGCGCAGTCGTAGAGATATAACCTGTAGCGTCAGTTAAAACTGGTAGTTTGCACCATTTTTAGTTAGCCCCGACAGCCGCCAAGAACTCAAGTTCTTGGCTTATAGCGCAAGTCGGTTGAAACCGACTGGAATTCTTTTGTAGTCGTCTAAAGACGACTTGAGCTTTTGGTTCCTTGGGTTTAAACCCAAGGCTGTGTTTTTTGACCCCCATTCGACGACCGTAGGGGTTTGGTTACCAAACCCCTACGGCGTGGTGAGGATGTCAATTAAACGACATAGATAGGTAGGGGTATCGCTACCCCTAAACCTATCTCAGAAGCACTTATTCCTTAGCCGCCTTTAACGATTGACTGGCTGACCAGGTGTCCGTCCGCCTTCATCGTTACTACCACCACGGGGTGCAGAGTTACCAGGGTCTCCACCTTCTGGACCATTGCCAATCCCTTGGTTGAAGTTGCGATTCATATTACCCTGCCCTTGCTCATCGTCGTCATCGTCATCGTCATCATCGCCCATGTTGTCATCGTCAACTTCTAAGTCATCATTGATGTCAGTATCAGTATCATCAAAATCGTTGTCACCATCAGCCGGGAAAGTTGCATTGTTATTGACACCGGCAGTATTGTCAGCTTCAAGATCAGCATTATCTGCAACATCACCAAGTTCATCTTGAGAAAGTTGTCGCAGACCAACTAAACCTGGAAAACAGCGACTTTGTGGACCAACTAACTTATAGCCAGCAACGACTGAGCCGCTACCGGAACCCGATCCAGCACCTGCACCTGCACCTGCGCCGCTACCAGCACCTGCGCCTGCACCTGCACCTGCACCTGCACCTGCACCACTACCAGCACCAGCACCTACGCCCGAACCTGAGCCACTACCAGAACCAAAACCACTACCGCCACCTGTTGTAACCAAGTAGTATCGATCGCCACCTCGCGCGTGATACTTAACTTTTACCTTCGAGCGGAACTGATACTGGCTGCTGCTGTTGAAACGAGCTGATTGAGAAATTTGGTAGTTGGTCTGAGTACTACTTGCTCCGCCGTTGAAGGCTACGTAGTTAGTGTTAAACGTGTTCGCACTTGCACCTGCGCCAGCACCAGCACCTGCGCCAGCACCTGCGCCAGCACCAGCACCAGCACCTGCGCCAGCACCAGCACCTGCCCTTGCCCTTGCCGATAACCTCGTACCTGCCGAACCACTGCCATTGACAATCACGGTATCACCACCGCTAAGGGTGTAGTTTATAACTGTGCTACCGCCACTTCCAACCAAGTTGATTGTGGTGTCACCGAAAACGATATCTGTATCGAATAAAAGTGGGGAACTCGCACAAACACCGCAAACCAAATTCACATTGTCATCATCGCTGGGATTAGAGTAGGTATACCCACCTTTAATGTCATTCTCAACATTAAAGTCACTCACTCCAGCCACGGCGTAGAAATTAAAGCGACCCCGACTCTCTCCCTCTAGTTTATTCTCACCCTGTTCAAACGTGAACTTAACTTTATCTTTGTCGCTATCACCAAAGCTGCTAAATGCTACACCGTCTGTACCAAAGATAGAAGCGTAGCCAGCCACAGCCCCTTCATCTTTGCCCTCAATTTTGAACTTGTCTAAATCAAGGCTAGTATCAATAATTCCTTCCTGCTTTATCTTATTGATATCATCAATAGTGATATCAACAAAACCGAGTTCTCCCTTAAATTTGAACTTTCCACCGGAAGCGTCTTCGGTTTCAATTTCAAATTTCTTGTTGGCTTCGCCGACAAAACGAAGGCTATCGCTGTCTACACCTGCTAAGGTGTAACTTCCGGCAGCTAAGTCTTCCCCTTCAAACTTGAATTTGAGTTTTTCTAGCAGCGAGACTTCAGAAACCATCACGTTACTAGAATTGCCCAAAATATAGCTAGCAGGCAGATTAATCAGCCCACTATTTAAGTCAGCCTCAAAGTCACCAACTTGTAAATCACCGAAGGTTGCTTCAAACTCAGACTGAGACTGCTGAGATAACGTCGCCTCTACATTTGGCAAGAAAACCAGTGGTGCATCACCCATGACCGCAGGACTCACCAGAGTTCCTGACAAATCTGAGAAGGTTTGGTCAAAGGAACTCAGCTCAAAGTTGAGGACTGTATCAACCCTATTATAGGGAACGATAATACCTTGTCGTGTATAGGCTATCCCTGTCAGTTTACCTTGGAGGACGCCTGTGTCTCCAGCGTCTGGCGTACCACTTGTATTAACATCGTCAAAACTAGCAGCGCTGGGTTCAAAGCGGGCGGTTGTGGTATTTCCATTGGTGCTTTCGATGCTTAGTTCCTGAATCCCCACATCAAACAGGGTGACATTCCCCCCTGCGTTCATCCCTGGAACAAAAAAGGCAGCTTGACCCCCAATTGAACCGCCTGTCACTTCAATACCGTTAGTTGTGCTTTGGCTCGTCGTTGTCGCGGTTTGAGCGTCAGCCCCTGGTGCGATAACTACCGATAAACCGCCAACTATCCCTAAACCAACCATGTAGCGTAGTGATTTGAGAATCATCTTGTTAGACTCCATCTGTAAATGAACGAAAGGAACCGAGATATGTGGTTGACTCCGAGACCTAACCCAACAGTTGGCTAGTTATGATTTAATCCTGAGCATAGTCAGATCGCGAAGTATTGATCCAGAAGAGGGGATAAAGTACCCCAAGACTGGCTTTTCACTGATGTCCGCAGCCTAAGAGGATGCAGAGTCTTGATCATTTGGTTAGCCTGTCTGAAGTTCAAGACGCCCCTTGATCCGGGGGGTTCCGTCAAAAAAGCAACTTTACAAGAACTTCATAAAAACTTCAGAAACGGAATTTTAGCGCTGTTGGGAAGTATTTAAGTGTGAGCATTTTGAATTCACTGAAAACGTCATGAGTGTGAGCATTTTCCTTGAAGTGCAAAGGAGCAAGATGCTCACACGAACTGGTAACAGTAGCAAGATTGGGATGCACCCTATCCCATTAACAGTAATCCAGCGACTGCCCCAACCTTAGATTTCGGCTTAGAACGTAAAGGTTGTACGAATTGCTCCTATGGTAATCGTGTCATTGTCATCGTTATGCAGGGGATTGAATATCACAATCACTCCAGGCGTGATGCTGATATTGTCTGCCACTTGCCAACGATAGAAAACTTCCAAGTGAGTTGTCGTATCCGGTTGACCTCCCTCATCAAATGCATTGGGGATGCCATCGGTGGTGAAGAAACCCGGAACGTTCCTGGCTAAACCATTATCGTCGGTAATATCACTATCCGTGATTTTTGGCGGCTGACCGACATAAATAGCACCTAAATTCCCTTCACCAAATAAGTCAGGGAAATTCAAGAACGCCATCCAGTTAAACGTCTGCACGTCTCCTGAACCGTCTTCATAGCCCGAATCAGTAAAACCTGCCCAACCGCCAACAGTAAGTTTGGGAATGACACGCCATTCCAACCCAGCACCAAAGGCGTTGGTATTAATCGGTGCCCGCAAGAATCCATTATTCACTTGCTGTAAAGCAACCCGATCATCCCCAACGCCAGTACCTAAAAAACCATTGGGTGAATAGGAATTGATGTACTGAAGGGATATATCCAGGGTATCTAAGGGTGAGACAACTAACTGTGTCCCAGCCGTAGTTGTCGTTTGATCTCCACCAAAAATCCCCCCATTCTCCGGGTCTGCTGAAAGACTGGACGAGTAAACCCCTTGTAAACTCAGACGAGTCGCAATTTGCCAGTCAAAGCCAATACCACCGCTGCCATTGCCGATATTAATGATCGGGTTGCGCTGGGCGAAGCGAGAGAGGGGACCCGAACCTGCACTTTCAATGCGGTTAACGCCTCGGAAGACGTTGACCGGGTTAACCCCTTCTGGTCCAACGATTAAGGCAAAACTACTGCCAAAGAGTTGACGATAGTTGAGGTCAGTCAGTTGTAAATCGTTATCGTTGTCTCCTTCATATCCCAGACCAACAAAGTTACCCAAGGGATCTCTAGTTGCGGCACTGGTGGTGCTACCATTCCCAGCTTGGAAGCTGGTGAGTAAAAGACTACGGGGACTCAATTGGGTGAACAGACTCAATTGGACATTGTTAATCACATTGACATTGGTGTCATCATCGGAAATGTCATTGCCCGCGAGTACAAACTCATCACCACTACGCCCTTGCACCCCGAGAATGGCTTGTCCAAAGATTTTAGTCGTCGTCGAGAACTGATTATCCTCTAAAAGGGCAGTTCGACCTTCTAGGTTATCCACCCGTGCCCCTAGGGTCGCGATTTCTGCCTCAAACTCTAGCACCAACCGTCGCAACGCCTCTAAGTCCCCGGTGGGAAACTCGGAACGACCCGCAATCAACCGCTCAATTTGCTGTAAACAAGCATTCAACCCAGCGGCAAATTCATACCGGGTCATCGCCCGATTGCCACGAAACGTGCCATCTGGATATCCGGCAATACAACCATAGCGTTCCACCAGACTCCGCAGTGCTTCATAAGCCCAGTCTCCGGGAGAAACATCTCTTAACTGAGACACGCTAGTCACTTGACCCATCGGGTCAGATTCCTCGACAGCCTCTAGGGGATCAACGAATAGGGTATCAGGAACAGTGGGATCACTCGCCTCTTCCACTTCTGGTAAGGCTTGGGCTAAGTCTTGAACTTTGATGTCCTCAAAGGCTTCCTCGGATTCAATCAGGGAATTCCTTGGCGTAATCATCCCTACTTCACTGGCGGCGGATACGGCGAGTTCAGTGGTGATGTCTGTTTCAGTTGTTGGGGAGACTATCTCAACCGGAGAAGTTGCTAGTTCCGTTTCAGTTGACGGAGATAGTCCTGGGTCTACTCCTGAGGTTTCCGTCAGCCGAGCCAAATCGGTCTGCTGCTGCTCTGACGATTCAACAGGCGTTGCTTGCGCGGCACAAAAGCTGGTTACCCAGCAACCCACAGTAGCAAATATCAAAGCTGATGACGCTGTTTTTGCCAAACGTCTATAAGTCGTCATGGTTTTATTACTCCTCACAAAAACCACACTCGCCCTCGATTTTAGCTAGAAATAAGAGACAACTGTCAATTAGCTCTTTATTCCTTGATCAAAGCTAAGTTTTCCTTTTGGAGAAAGGGATCAGGAAACAGGGAACAGGAAATCAGTGATTATTGGTATCTGTCGGGGTACGACATGTCGTACCCCGACTCGCGTTAAAGTCGCTGCGTCAGTTCTAATTTCTCAGCTTGATTGGCATTCGATCTCTGTTGGGCTGGATTCTTTCCCGTTAATAAAACTTAACGAAGTTCAGAACTTATCAGTCTTTGTGTAAATAATTAAGTGGGAAAAATTAAAGTCAGGCGGCGGGGATCGCCATACTCAAGGGAGCGAGAAGCAAGCTACGTCTTATTGTCAGGGTTTGAGGACTATTTACACAACTTAATAAAGTTGGGTTTATTTCCACCAACTACTTATGTCAGTCTGCGGGGTATCGAACCCCTCCACTGGCACTCTTGTACCTTCCAGCCTTGAATCACGGGGGAATCACAGGGTTTCTCGGAGGTTTCCCGATCGACTATTGATGAAAAATAATTATTAACTTAATGACGGTTGAGTTCCGGATTGGCTCAGGATTTCTAATCTAACGATCCCCGAACCGGGGGGAATTGTCAGAATTACTTGTCATTTCGTAAACAAATGCCAACCAAATCTCAGGAATAGCGCTAAGATCGAATTCATTTATACCCCGTCTAAGTTGAAAACTGGAGATTCTCGTCGAGAAAAACTACGGGTTTCAAGGTAGATGCGGTTTAGTTGAGGAATGCAAGGAATGGGTGAAGCAAAACGTCGTAAAACTGCACTTGGAGACAAGTACGGTCAAGAGGCGAGACTCTTCCCCTGGCTCCCGATTACTAAAAGTCAGGGTGAGAAGTTCGTCAAACTGACGACTAAGGGCGCTTGGATTGGCATCGGCCTTCTCGTAGTCTGGTGGCTAACCGTGCGCTTTGTGGGACCGACATTTGGTTGGTGGCAAATCGATTAGCCAATTCCCACCGATGGACTAGGCGGCAATAGTATCAGATTGAGTACCGCCATTGTTGCTGCTGATACAACTGATTAGGAATTTGTATCGGATAACTTGAGGATTGTCCCCAATGACTTGAGCTATCTAGATAGCAACTCTTCTGAAGTGGGCTAGAATCATGGAGCCAGCTCGTCCAGCTAGAATCACTCAAGTCCTAACCCTGTTAGTCAATTTGAGGAATCTGCACAACTCAGGATTTGTTCATGTTTTGCACTGACCCCTCCCAAAACAGAGTCTTAAATCCTTAAGAAAGTATAAAATCTAATATTCTAGGAAAGGTGTTTGGAGGATTAACGTGTTCATAAGACTTGCAGAGCAACATCGCCAATTTGTCCGAGATTTAGTTATGAATCTTCAGGCTTTGGCGATCGTGCTAGAAAACAGAGGCTATTTGGCATCTTGCTACACCTGCGGCAATCAAATGAATAGTGCCTCATTTATGGTCAGTCTGGGCGATAGTCACCTGATTCGTTTTTTGGTCTCCGATTATGGGATCACTTGGACGGAGATGCGCGACGATCGCGAACTGATGAAGCTAGAAGGGGCTGAAGCGATTAGCCAACTTCAGGACTTAGCGAATCTGGTCAAGTACCAAATTCAACCGTCTTCTGAGCTTCGTGGTACTTCAGCGCGATCGCCAATTACCTCTTTTCGCGAATCGATGGAAGTGATTGGTTGAGAGTCTGAGTGTTTGGAAAATCACCGTTTCCTTGTCTCAAGGCAAGACTCCAGGTAACGCGAGGCGAGGGGTTAAATGAGATGGTAAAAAATTTAATGCCCTCTTGCCTCTGACGTTTACCGATTAATCGTTAACAACGGCTCATTACTTATACCTCAATCTTCGGCAAAAATATAACGATACAACTCACTCTTGTCGGGTTCTGGACTGGTTTGAGCAAACTGTACCGCATCATTGAGAACCTCTTGAATACGATGGTCGATCGCCTTGAGTTCTTCAGCGTCGGCAAGATTTTGCTCCTTCAGGTAAGCGGCTAGCTTTTTAATCGGATCGCGAGTCAGCCAAAATTCCTTTTCTTCTGATGTGCGAAGTTCATCGGGATCGGCTAGGGAGTGACCTCGGAAGCGATAGGTGAGGGCTTCAATTAAGGTAGGACCTTCACCTGCACGGGCACGAGCAACGGCTTCTTGGGCTACAGAGTGCACCGCAAGGACATCCATCCCATCGACTTCAATTCCTGGCATCCCAAAAACACTGGCTTTCTTGTAAATTTCCGGCTGGGACGTTGCCCGTTCATGTGCCATGCCAATTGCCCATTTGTTATTTTCTACAACATAAATAATCGGCAATTTCCATAAGGCTGCCATGTTCAAGCATTCAAAAAACTGACCGTTATTGCAGGCGCCATCGCCAAAAAAGCAAGCCGTAACCTGATCGGCATTGGGATCACCCAAAGCGTCACGATGATATTTTGCCGTAAATGCTGCTCCTGTGGCAACGGGAATCCCCTCTGCAACAAAGGCAAAACCGCCGAGGAGATGATGGGGTTGTGAGAACAGATGCATCGAACCCCCACGTCCTTTTGAGCATCCAGTGGCTTTGCCAAATAACTCTGCCATCACCTCCCGTGCTGGTACGCCTGCGCTCAGAGCATGGACATGATCGCGATAGGTGCTACATACATAATCATAACCCTGGCGCATTGCCCGAATCACCCCCGTGGAAATAGCTTCTTGACCGTTGTAGAGGTGAACAAAGCCAAACATTTTGCCCCGGTAATACATTTCAGCGCACTTGTCCTCAAACAAGCGCCCCAAAACCATATCTTCGTAAAGCAGTAATCCTTCGTCTCTGGTAATTTGACCGTCTTGAACTTGAAACTGAGGTAACGTCCGTTCCTGAACCATGGCGAATCGAGTATCCTTGCAGCAATTACTATACTGGTATTTTGTTCTCAAAACTCAAAACTATTTTTCAGTTAGGATGAGCGAGTATTGCTAGAATGACTACTATGTTGGGGATACTATAGGTTACTATACTTCAACGACCTCATCGTTTAAGATGGCAGGGATTGCAGGGGGCAAAGCCTGTGACGCAAGGGTTGAATAGACCAGGGAGCCGTTAGCTGGTACGGACTTCTGCTTACTTCCCTAGAGCGGACTACCGATAAACCCTTAGGTCTGGGTTCATCTAAAAGGTGGACATCTTGCTGGCAGTGCTATCGTTGGGACTAATACAGGTTTGGCAAGTTGCCTGGGTTGATCACCATCTAAAAAACTTGCTGGTAAACCATTAGGGATGCGGCTTTCTCCCCAACGTCAGACGATGGGGTATCCGTCGCAAAATTAGGATGAATTCAGTTGTTGCAGCGCTGGGGAAGTGAAACGTGCGAATTCCGCTCGATTACTACCGAATATTAGGAATGCCGATCCAGGCGACATCGGAACAGCTTCAAGTAGCCTATCGCGATCGCACTCTCCAACTTCCGCGTCGGGAATATTCGGAAGTGGCGATCGCATCTCGCAAAGAGTTGCTGGATGAGGCGTATGGGGTTCTGTCTGACCCGGAACAGCGCTCAACTTATGATGCCAGCTTTCTGGAGAAAACCTACAACCCCGAACCTAGCCCCTCTGTAGACCGAGAATCAATCGTCTCTGGGGCTCAAACAACAGCCACGGATAGGATTGATCCCAATAATCCCAGTCTAGATATAACCAAGGAACAATTTGTTGGCGCTTTGCTGATTCTGCAAGAACTTGGGGAATATGAACTCGTCTTACAGTTAGGACATCCCTATTTGCAAAGTCGTGACAGCATCAGTTTGGACAAAGGTCACTTAGGAGACCCGCAACTGGTGCGACCTGATATTATCCTGACTTTGGCGTTAGCTTGTTTGGAACTGGGTCGGGAACAATGGCAGCAAGGTCGGTACGAAAATGCTGCCTTGTCTCTAGAAACAGGTCAAGAATTACTTCTGAGTGAAGGATTATTTCCCACAGTGCGGGGCGAAATTCAAGCCGATCTCTACAAGCTGCGTCCTTACCGCATTCTGGAATTATTGGCATTGCCCGATGAAAATATTGCCGAACGGCGTAAGGGTTTACAACTGTTGCAAGATATGCTTCAGGAGCGGCAAGGAATTGACGGCAGTGGGGATGACCAGTCGGGACTGAGTATTGATGACTTTTTGCGCTTTATTCAGCAGTTACGAGGGTATCTAACGGCGGCTCAGCAGCAAACCCTATTTGAGGCAGAAGCCCGCCGCCCTTCAGCCGTCGCCACCTATCTGGCGGTTTATGCTTTGATTGCCCGGGGATTTGCCCAGCGCCAACCGGCTTTAATCGCCCGGGCTAAACAAATGCTCATGCGTTTGGGTCGGCGTCAGGATGTGCATCTCGAACAAGCCGTTTGTGCGCTGCTACTGGGTCAAACGGAAGAAGCCAGTCACGCTTTAGAACTGAGTCATGAATACGAACCGCTAGCATTTATTCGGGAACAGTCTCAAGGCGCTCCTGATTTGTTACCAGGATTATGCCTGTATGGAGAACGATGGCTGCAAAATTCCGTATTTCCCCATTTCCGAGACTTGGCAGAACAAACAGCCTCGTTGAAAGATTATTTTGCCGATGAGCAGGTACAAGCCTATTTAGAGCAGCTACCGGAATCGACGCCAACTGCTAATAATGAATGGTCAGTGACGGCTCAGAAAAAAGCCTACACCACAGCAGCATCCGCAGGTCGGAGTAACGGTCATTCGCGCGATCGCGAACCGGCAATCGTTGGCTCATACAGCACCCTAGAGCAGGATATGGCATCTAAAACCGGGAGTTTTGGAACAGGGAGCCGCACCTCGGTATCGGGTGTCTCGACGTTACCCACAAGCCCACGGGTTGCTTCCCCAACAAGTCGGGTTGGGGAATCGGCGACTCAAGCCATCAATGCTTCTGGGGATTCATCAGCAAACGCGGCGCTCAAGTCACCCCCTTCAGGGCGTCCATCCAAAGTCCGCTCAGAAGCAGAAGCCACTCGAGTGCGTCCTGGGTCTGGGATATCCACTCCGTCTGCTGAAGGACATCTGGATCAATCCCCTCCAGGACGCCTGCAACAATTACCTGAGCGCCGCAAGGCGACTCAAAAAAACCGACGCTCTATTTTGCTGGTTATTGCCGGATTAGTGGGTGTGGGATTATTAGGGTGGTTGGTAATCGCTTTGATCCAAAACATCCGCCAAAGTTTCTCCGCGCCAGCCTTAGAAGGCGAACAGCCCATGGTAGAACTTGCCCAACCTCCTATTCCTATCCCCGAACCCGGTAGCCAGTTGATGGCACCAGGAGGTCCCTTGACCCAAGATACAGCACAGCAAGTAATTCAAACCTGGCTTTCGACTAAATCTCAAGCATTTGGACCCGATTATCAAATTGATCGATTAGATCAAATTCTTTCCACGCCGGTTTTATCTGTTTGGCGGCGACGGGCGCAAACCAATCAGCAACGGAATATTTATGCTCAGTACAATCACCAGGTTAAAGTAACATCCGTGCAAACGAATCCGGCTAATTCTGACCAAGCCAAGGTAGAAGCGGCAGTCAAAGAAGAAGCCCGCTTCTATCAAGACGGTGAGATTACTCAGGGACTCTCATACAATGAAAATTTGCAGGTTCAGTATGAGTTGGTGCGTCAGGACGGTCAATGGTTTATTAAAGATATGGCGGTAAGGTAGGTGTAGAGACGTTGCATGCAACGTCTCTACACCTACGATTAGAAACTAAAGGTTGTGCGGATTGTGCCTACCCAAATATTATCATTTCCATCATCATGATTGGGATTTAAAATCACATAAGCTCCTGGTGTAATCAGGATATTATCCGTAATTGGATATTGATACTGCGCCTCAATTAAGAAAGATGTATCTTCATCTTCATCACCACTATCAACATTAGTCAGTTTAGGTGGCATTCCTCCCATAATTGAAAGTGCTGCACCCTCTTTACCTAAGTCCAGAAACGACACGTTTGCCACCCAAGTCCATAAATCAGCATTATCCCCTTCTCTAGCACCCGCTTCAGCTTCCGCATCAATATAACCGCCCCAACCGGCGAGATTAATCGTCGGTGTAAGTCGCCAACTTCCTTGGATACCAAAGCGTAAAGCTGAAGTAGCGATTTCGCCGAATGGTTCTTTTGCCCGTGGACTACCTGTGCTACCGGAAAGGTTGACATCTTCACCGGGATAGTAGGAATAGCCAAAAGCAAACCCTAAATCTAATTTTTCTCCCAGCGCCAGATTCAATTGAGAAATGGCGGTGAAGTCTCCATCAAAAAGCCCATCCTTATCTGCCGGACTGTTACTTTCACCTGTCAAATAACCGAGATCTAAACTCAGGAAATCACTAAACTGAATATTAGCACCCACACCTTGCTCAGCGTTATTGCGGAATACAAAAGGATTGCGGCGATTGAACCGATTTAAAGCACCTGTGCCACTACTTTCGAGAATAGGGTTGTGGATTTCTGCGATGTCATTGAAATCAAAGCCATTAGCACCCACTAAAAGCCGGATATTATCGCCTAATGGAAAGCGGTAGTATAAATCATTAACTTCAACATCATTATTTGAAGCCGCTTCAAACCCCAAGCGAGCCATTTCTGTGCCAGTCGCTTCATCAAACTCAGGGGTATTTCCCGCTTGTAAACGAACTCTCAAGCGGTCTTCTCCCGTGAAACTGGTGTCAAAGTTTAAACGAGTCCGGTGACTTAAGGTGATATTGTCTTCAATATCTTCGCCGCTATTATCAGCCTTTTCATCACCAAATGCGCTACCCAAGTTGAAAATAACTTCCCCTCTCAGCTTGGTGGTGGTAGAGAATTGATTGTCTTCCAAGAACGCCACGCGCCCTTCTAGATTATCAACTCGTGCGCCTAGGGTTGCCAATTCGGCTTCAAATTCCTGAATTAACCGCCGCAGGGTTTCTAATTCTGTACCATCAGGAGTATCCCCAACCATTAACCGCTCAATTTGCTGTAAACAAGAATTCAAGCCAGCGGCAAATTCATAACGGGTTAAGGCGCGATTACCCCGATAGGTGCCATCTGGATACCCAGCAATACAACCATAGCGCTCCACTAAGCTACGCAGTGCTTCATAAGCCCAATCCCCTGGAGAAACGTCTCGCAGTTGACCCACGCTAGTTACTTGGTCAAGGGATTCGGTGTTATTTTCACCACTGTAGCGTTGGATTTGTTCTAATAGTTCACGATTAGGATCAGCCGTCGTGTTAGTCGGACTCAAGCCAGGGCTGACATCGGAAGCGATTTGTAGAGAATCAATCTCTACTGACATTTCAGATAACGGGTTATTGAGTTTAACGGTTGATTCGTTAGTGGCTGTTTGGTTCGGAACCGCCGCATAAGCGTTGCTAGTGACAAACAAAGATAGTCCGAGTAGGGCGGGACTGATTTTCAGCGTTTTCCAGACTAAAGGTGATTTCATCGAATTTCTCTCCTTACACCGAATTACCTTAGATAATCTGCAATAGTGTTCGCGGTTAGACTATACACGATTAGGACAACGATTGAAAATTAATTGTATTAATCAACGTGAAAATTAATCAGGGTACAGCATTGCTGTACCCCAAGGCTAAATCATGCAACTAATCAACGACAGTTGAAACCTGCTTAGAAGGTAAAAGTCGTGCGGATAGTGCCTACCCAAATCTCATTATTGTCATCGTTATGTTCTGGGTTGAAAATGACAAAGGCGCCAGGAGTGATGGCAATATTGTCCGTCAGTTCATAGCGATAGAAGGCTTCGAGGTGATAGGAGGTGCCGTTGTTTTCACGACCACTAAGATCGTTATTGGTCACCTTAGGTGGCATACCGAATAAGACACCCAGCTTGTTCCCCTCACCGCCTAAGTCTAGCAAAGCCAAGTTAACCGCCCAGTTCCAAATATCGGCATCAAATCCTTCAGTGGCTTCTGCTTCAGCCTCTTGATAACCGGCCCAACCACCAACAGAAAACCTGCCAAATGTTACATTCGCTTGTAGTCCGTAGGAATCGACTGAGGTAGCCAGACCCTCAAATGGATCAGAGGCAAAACCACTACCCGTACTTCCTGTAATGTTTACCTCATCGCCATTGTAGAAGGAATTTATATAGGTTGCGGCTAACGAGATATTCTCAGTCGGATTGAAGACTATCTGACCAAGGGCAGCATAATTGCCATTAAACAGACCATTCTTCTCAGAAGGATCACTGCCGCCTCCATCAACAACGTAACTGGCTGAGATCGATAAGGCATCGCTTACGTTAAACGTTGCGGTTATTCCTGGACCACCAGATTCAACTCGGTAGATCGGGTTGAAGCGCCCAAAGCGGGAGATAGAACCACTGCCACTACTGTCAAAATAAGGATTGACTACATCGATAATGGTATCTTGGTACTCAGCTCCGGTGGCGTCAATTTGAACTAGGAATTTTTCGCCGATGGGGAAGCGATACCACAGCTCATCGATTTCAACGTCGTTACCGTTATCACCATCAAAGCCTAAGCGGGTCATGTTTGTCCCCGTTAAACCTGTGTTAAATGACGCGATATTTGCTGCTTCTAAACGAGTTCTCAGTCTGTCTCTTCCCGTAAAGCTGGTTTCAAAGTTCAGACGTACCCGATCGCCTAAGATGACATTGGTATCATCATCACCACCACCAATACTATCGCCGAAGGTATCAGCCAGGGCAAAGATGACTTCCCCTCTCAACTTTGTCGTCGTCGAGAACTGGTTGTCCTCTAAGAACGCCACGCGCCCTTCCAGGTTATCCACCCGCGCACCTAGGGTTGCCAATTCCGCTTCAAACTCCTGAATTAACCGCCGCAGGGTTTCTAAATCACGACCATCAGGATCATCATCAATTAGTAACCGCTCAATTTGCTGTAAACAGCTATTCAAACCAGCGGCAAACTCGTAACGAGTCAAGGCGCGATTGCCCCGATAGGTGCCATCTGGATACCCAGCAATACAACCATAGCGTTCTACTAAACTACGCAGCGCTTCATACGCCCAATCCCCTGGCGAAACATCTCGCAACTGACCCACGCTGGTTACTTGGTCAAGAGACTCATTCCCTTCGTTGCCATAGCGCTGGATTTGCTGCAAAATTTCTTGATTCGAGTTAACTGAGGTATCTCCAGCCGCCGGAACGGGTCCAGGGAAGGTACTATCTGCCAGTTCAAAGGTGGGACTAACGGTTACGGCGGGTTGAGGCGTATCCGTTGCTCTTATAGGTTCAGACAGCGTTTCATCATCATTCAACGTGGGACTGATGGAAGCTGTCAGTTCAGCGTCCAAATTCATGGTAGCTTTAGACAGACCTGCAGTCGTCAGATGGGAATTTGACTCAGCCGCTGATGTACCGCTAGCAACGAATAAAGAGGCAACCAGCAGGACTGGGCTTGCCTTTAACGCTTTCCAGAAGAGGTTAGACATAATCATTCACAATCCTCACACCTAATTCAATCCAAAACTGTAAAGCAATTGCGCTGAATGAGCAATAGCCTTTTGGCTTTTACTCCAACCTATCACTAAATTTACTAATTAACTTTTACCATTTTCGAGAGCTATAAAATATAAATTATAAACCAAAAACACTTGGCTGGATACCTATAAAATATTAGAATTATTTATCTAACTCACTACTTGTAGAGAACTCTTCATGAAGAGTCCCCTACTGATGGATAGAGTTGCTGCGTAAGTCCTGATATGAGGGAGGTTTTGATACCAAGTCTGATAGCAGCTTGATTGTCTTGAGCAGGGAAAAAAAGAAAGGGCGAGATTGACTTCTCCCCCGGTTAAAACGCGGGGGATTCTAAGCAGATACTTTGGGACGGGCTGAAGCCGCGTCCCGTCGTTTTATCTTTTTAGAGTTCCAGAGGAAGACTCTGG
Source organism: Coleofasciculus sp. G1-WW12-02 (assembly GCF_040219735.1). NCBI lineage: Bacteria > Bacillati > Cyanobacteriota > Cyanophyceae > Coleofasciculales > Coleofasciculaceae > Coleofasciculus > Coleofasciculus sp. G1-WW12-02. Next base: position 50,350 of record NZ_JAVJRX010000020.1, read on the forward strand.
ATGGCGCAGTCAAAAACGCCCTACTGACCTTGGCTAGAGCAAGACCTAGCTGTATCTCTACTTTGCGGAGAATGTTAGCAGCACCATTAGCATCGGCGTTGATAAATTCTCCATTTTTTGTGCGATACATTCCACGATGAACTCTTTTCCCACTTGGTTTCCACCCTTCCGGGCCTGAGCCGAATACAGGTAGAAAATCCTTGTCCAGAAAACTAGCCTTCGATGTATAGCTTTCTTCAGTTTCTATAAACTGAATTCCATATTGTTCGCACAATTGTCTGATTCTTTCTTTAAGACGAGTGGTAGGAATTTGAACAAATTCCTGATTATTCTTTTTGCCTAGCTCAATCCCATTCTTGTTGCCTTGATTCCACCCGAAAACAATAGTTCCAATCCGGCAATTTAAGCAGTGATTGACAACAATTCTTGCTGCCTTATTCACGGCGTCTCTAATTTGACGATTGCGTTTTTCGGTTAAGGATGCCAATTCTTCATTCCAGAACCCTTGGGCTTTTCCTTTTTTTAGAGTTGCTACTCGCTTGTTATAGAACTGGTTTAGGCTCTTGAGCTTACGACCATCAACAATAAAGCTGGTTCCTACGTTAGAGACACAGGTTAGCCAGTTGTTTAGTCCTGGGTCGATTCCCAGGACTTTCTTTGCATCAACATCAGCTTGAATTCCAGGAATACTGTAGACAAACTCGGCATAAAAACAGCCATTGCGAGGCAGTATTCTTAGTTCTTTGATGTTTTTAAAGTCCAGATTGGACGGCATCGGAATAAAGAACTCCGAAAGCTTGAACCAGGTTTTAACCAGTGTTCCTAGAGGAAAACGGATCAAGCCATTTTTGAACCTGAGGGCTTGCCTAGGATAAGCGACAACAGTCAGACCGCCCTTCTTTTGGTATCGGGGCGGTCTGGGTTTATCTGTTATCTTCCCTTTGTTAAATGCTTTGTTTAATCCTTGAAAAGATTTAAATGACTCGGCTACTGCTCTCAGCGTTTGTTGAGCGACCTGGGAATACAATGCTTGGAAGTGCTTATTGCTTTTGTACTCTTTTTCCAGGTCATACTTGCCGATTATTTGGCGACATTTAAACCAGATCTGCCTGGCGTAATAAGTTCCGCAATTTGTTAGCTTATTTGCCTCGGAACAGATGTATTCCAAGACTGCCGCTAACTCGTCATCTGGAGTTAACAGTACTTGCTGACATCCGTACAAGCTTATCACCTCCTTGTTTAGAGATATATTATATCACTGGTTAGAGAATTCGTGCAGGATTTATCCCGCTATCTGCACGACGCAGCTCGTTTCATCCCCCGCTTGAAAAGACGGGGGCTTTCACCATCGCTTTTCGGTAATCTTTGGGTTAATCTGCTCCTTATAACGATGAACAAGGGCGGGTTTTGTTGTTCCGTTACCGGTGAGACAGGGCGAGTTTTGTTGTTCCGTTATTAGTAAAAAGCTAGCGCTAGTTCCTAACCCCGCCCCTACAATCTTCTGCCTCCTGCTTTCTTCTCTAGGAACGATGACCTGTGACAATATAGGTAACCCGTTGACCGATATTGGTCGCATGGTCAGCCATACGCTCGATATGACGAATTGCCAAAACTAATAGTAAAATTGGCTCGACTACGCCTTTAATATCCCGCTGATAGGCTAATGTTTGATAAAGATTATCGTAGGCATTATCGACTTTATCATCCAATACTTTAACCGCTTGTCCTGCCGTCGCATCTAAATCAGCTAAAGACGCCAAACTTGTTGCCAGCATAGCTTGGGCATGGTGGGACATTTCTTCAATTTGGGACATACAAGGATGAGGCGGGTAAGCAAATAATTTTACCGAAATCTCCGTTAAATCTTCAGCATAATCACCAATGCGTTCCAAATCCCGGATTAGCTGCATAAAGGCACTAACCAGACGTAGGTCTTGTGCCACTGGCGATTGAAGTGTCAGCAGAGAGGCACATTCTATTTCAATATGACGGTAATAGCGATCAATTTGTTTTTCAATCGAGGTAATTGCCTCGATCGCCTCCAGATTTTGGTAAAATAGAGCTTGATGACCAAGGCGGAATGAATTTTCCACCAATGCGCCCATCCGCAGAACATTCTGCTCTAGGCGGTTAAGACAGCGCTTAAAGTGATTGCGATCGCAATGGCGGTTTGTAGAAGATAGACTCACCTCATTTGCCCTAAGACGAATAATTGTGTCTACTACTATTGATAGCAGATCAAGGTTAAATTGTAGTAAAGTAATCTGCTGGCAAGGTGGGAGAAGTGTGGAGTTTTGAGTGTTGACCCTTCACGACCTTCGAGTGCATGGTGCGTGAGTTCACTCTCTTGCCTCCTCCGCTTCCCTGCTTCCCATCTCCCTCAAGACAGTTGAACTCCCTTGTCTCCCCTTCTACCATCTCATACACCTCACCTCGGAAGCCGATGCAGACAGGTTGTGACCAACCACTCTCAAAGGAGACGGTCAAAACACATTACCATGGGCTGGCACAAAAATCCTGTATCTTAGTTAAGATTTTGCACTACACAGACGAATTACAAATGACAAATGACAAATTACTAATTATAAGGCAGTTGAATCTGTAACCAAGCTCCCCCGGTTTCTGGATGATTTTTAGCGTTGACAGTACCACCGTGAGCCTGAACGATTTGCTGGACAATTGCCAAACCTAAACCACTACCACTGTTGCGACCCAATGTGGTTAAGTTCTCAGAATTTGGTTGACGATATCGCGAGGCATCTCCTCGATAGAGTCGCTCAAAGACGCGGGGTAAGTCATTGCCAGAAAAACCAGCGCCTTCGTCAATAATATCGATTTGCATCAGCGCTTTTTCTGTCAGATCAGGAGTTGTTGGGTTACTCACTTCAACTCGAATTGACCCTTGAGGTGGACTATGTTTAATACTATTATCTAATACATTCAAAAAAACCTGAGTGAGTCGAGACTCATCAGCTTTAATGGGTAAAGTATCGGGTCCACTATAGGCAAGATGTAGTTGTTTTTGTTCTGCCAAAGGCTCCAAGCGCTGCCAAGCCGACTGAATTAAAGACTTTAAATCAAGAGATTTATAGGTAAGACTCTGATTCGGATCGCGTTCGAGATGACTAAGTTCCAGCCAGTTTTGAATCAGATCGATCAACCGATTAATTTCTTGCAGAAGTTGCTCAACCCAACGGCTTTCTGGAGGGTTAACTCGTCCTTGCAAGGCTTCTGCGACTAAGCGAATAGACGTGAGTGGAGTTCTCAATTCGTGGGCTAAATCAGACACCCACTGATTTCGAGATTCCGAGAGTTCAATCAGAGGTTGTCGATTTTCCAAAAATACACCAACTTGTCCCTTAGCAAGGGGCCAACCATAAGCCCGCAACATGAGCGATCGCACCTCGCTCATCGCTGCACCATCCATACAGGCGGGATGAAATACCCACTCTTGGCTCGTCGATTGTTGCTGTTTACGAGTTTTCTCGATTAACTGATCCAGTTCGTAGGAGCGCACTACCTCTAGAAGTAAGCGAATCTGTCCAGGTTCCCAGCGGTCAATTTGCAATAACCGACGCGCCTGCTGGTTGCACCAAATTAAGTGATTGTCTTCGTCTACTTGTAAATACCCGACGGGCGCGACTTGGAATAGGGATTGAATGGCGTTGAGTTGGTCTTCTAAGACAAGGCGCTGCTGATTAGCTTGGGCAATGGCTCCCCGTAAACGAGACTCTAAAGAAAACGAGTTACTAGTCGAATCGACTGGCAACAACTCTAAGGTTTGCTTGAGCTGCTGTTTGGTGCGGTGTTGTAGCCATAAGCCAACCCCAATTCCTAGAGCTAGACCCAACAGAAATGTCAAGAGGGTCATGGGTGTGATCAATAAGAATGTTGCCGAGCGATGGTTTAGATATTGTAACCTTTCGACAGGGCGATGTAGATACTCCTTGATTGTTACGGCTGATGTAGGTTAACACGCGATCGCTGGTGTCCCATCTAATTGAAGATCAGCCAAATCGGTAGCCGAAGCCGCGAACGGTAATCAAGTATTCCGGTTGACTGGGGTCTTTTTCTAATTTTTCCCGCAGCCAGCGAATGTGAACATCGACGGTTTTGGTATCTCCGAGAAAGTCCGGACCCCAAACCTGATCGATTAACTGCTCGCGAGACCACACCCGACGAGGATATCCCATAAACAATTCCAACAGTCGGAATTCCTTGGGTGAGAAATTAACCTCCTCGCCACGCACCGTGACTCGGCATTCTTCGGGGTAGAGGGTAATGTCCCGTAACTGTAACGTCGGCGTTGGCGGTATGGAATTATAGCGGTGACGACGCAGAAGGGCGCGACAACGAGCGATTAATTCCCGCATGCTAAAGGGTTTGGTCAGGTAGTCATCGGCACCGACTTCCAAACCCAAAACCCGATCCGTTTCACTGGCTTTGGCACTGAGAATCAAAATGGGGATAGAATTCCCTTTATACCGGATCAAGCGACACAGATCGAGTCCGTTCACCTGAGGCAGCATCAAGTCTAGAATCAACAGGCTAAAATGGCACTCCTCGTTATTGGAGTCGCCCTCAGACAGAAGGGTTAAAGCAGTACGACCATCAGCAGCCGTCACCACGTCATAACCTTCCTCTTGTAGGGACAACATCAGCATTTCTCGGATGAGAGTCTCGTCTTCTACGACCAGAATGCGGTTGGATTGTGCCAGTTCTGGAGTGGAAGGGCTTTGCGGTAGATCGACAGAAAGCATATAGGGTAAGGAAATTGGGTATCTGAGGTTCTAAGCCAAGGTATACACCAAAATCATGGTGTTGAAACTATATAGAAATAAAACTCTACGTCTAGATTGACACAAGATTCAGCTAGTGTGGCTATACCCTGTCAATTTTTAAAGACTTAAAACAATTTGCTTAAATTTATTGCCGATTCTTCTATGGTGGCATACACTAAGGATAGTGTAATACATGTCATACGCAAGTATGACAAAATGAGGGGTCTTACAGAAACAAAGCAGGGGGCTGGTAAGCCCAGTCCACCTGCTTTCACTTTTTTAGAAGGGATAATGCTGCTACATTTGATGACCTGGATCGAGGTTGAGGAGTACTTGAAGCGATCGCCGGGGATTATTCTGCCAATTGGTTCAACGGAACAACATGGACCAACGGGATTAATTGGTACCGACGCGATATGTGCCGAAGCGATCGCGCGAGGGGTGGGTGAAGCGACCAATGCGATCGTTAGTCCAACGATTAGTGTGGGGATGGCGCTGCATCATACAGGTTTTCCGGGTACGATGAGCCTGAAACCCAGTACCTTGATTCACGTCATCCAAGATTATTTAGTCAGCTTAACCCGGGCTGGATTTAGCCGATTTTTCTTTATTAATGGTCACGGCGGTAACGTTGCTACGCTAAAGGCAGCCTTTTCTGAAAGTTACGCCTATCTCTGGGATCTCAACATTCCCAACAGCGACAAGGTAAGATGCCGCCTTGCCAATTGGTTTACCTGTAATTCGGTTTACACGTTAGCCAAACAACTGTATGGCAATCAGGAAGGGTCTCACGCCACACCCAGCGAAGTCGCTTTAACTCAATACCTTTATCCCGAAGCAATCAAACAAGCCCCCTTAGCCGCTAATGTAGCCTCTGGACATCCAATTTACGGTGCGACAGACTTCCGCCGTCGCTATCCCGATGGACGAATGGGTTCTAACCCCGCCTTAGCCAAACCGGAACATGGTCAGAAATTGTATGAGGCGGCGGTGAAAGAAATGAGTCAGGCATATCTGGAATTTTTGCATACCGAGTGACAGTCTTCTAGAGACAGGTTAAACTCTTAATTACACCACGCCTGCTAGCAAAGGAAGCAGTACGGAATTGTTTTTCCTCGCTGCGATCGCGATCGGCGAGCGGGTTTGGTTTTGGGAGAGAGCGAGCGCTCGACTCCAGCTCACGATTTAGTTTGAGTGGGGGAGTGATTCCCCAGAGGAAGAGCAGAGGCATGAGTGCGATCGACTTTACTGTCGCGATTTGTACCTATAACGGCGCGAATCGTTTATCAGAGGTTCTGGAAGGGTTGCGATCGCAGGAAGGGACAGAGGATATTTCCTGGGAAATTATTGTCGTCGATAATAACAGCACTGACGATACAGCTAAGGTGGTTCAGGAATACCAAGCGAACTGGTCTGAACCTTATCCCATTCATTATTACTTGGAACCTGAACAAGGACTAGCATTTGCTAGACGATGTGCCATCCGAGAAGCCAAGGGTGCTTTAATCGGTTTTCTGGATGACGATAATTTTCCCAAACCCAATTGGGTGGCACAAGCTTATCATTTTGGACAATCTCACCCGAAAGCTGGCGCTTATGGAGGGCAAATTCATGGCAAATTTGAAGTAGAACCCCCGCCAGGATTTGAGAGAATTGCACGTTATTTTGCGATCCTGGAAGGAACGAAGATGTATTGTTACAACGAAAGGTATGCATCTACCCGCAAAAAGATGTTTCCTCCAGGAGCCGGAATTGTCATTCGCAAACAAGCTTGGATAGAGAGTGTTCCTGAACGTCCCCTGCTCCCTCAAACGAATGAAGATTTAGAAATGCTATCCTACATTTGGCAGGCAGGATGGGAACTTTGGTTCAATCCGGAAATGGAGATTGACCATTTTATTCCTAAATCGCGTTTTGAGAAAGAGTATCTAATGCGTTTTTTCCAAAACAATGGTCGGCTGCGGTATCAGGTGCGAATGTTAAGCTATAAACCCTGGCAAAAACCTCTAGTTATACCCGTCTATATGGTTAATGATTTACGGAAAATTGTACTGCACTTTATCAAATATCGGAAAGTATTGGAATCTGATAAAGTTGTTGCTGGTGAAATGGAGATACTCTTAAGTATTATGTCTAGTAATTTTTACAAGTTGAAAAATAAAATTTGAAAAAGTTAATAATAGTCAAAATTAGGCATTATGCTTATAGAATTTTTATGATAAGTTGATTATTTTTTGTATTTCAAGTGAAAAATTACTCCAGCTTAGATGTTCAACAGTTTTCCTAATATCACTCTTGAGTTTAAAAGCCTGTTCAATTAATTCACATATTACTTCAGCAGAACTATCAATATTAAATAGAAACCCATTGGCTCCGTGATTGATAAGATCAGGAGCGAATCCAGTATTGCTGGCAACAGGAACAATATTACACATCATTGTTTCAATCAGGGGAATGGGACCACCTTCTAGCTTTGCGGGTGAGACAAAAACGTCCATTTTAGAATAGTGTTTAGGGTAGTCGGAGTAAGGCGCTTGAATGTAAGCAAAATTAGGTATAGCCTTCAATTCTGCAAATCTCTCATATTCTTCCCAGTTCCTACCAATGAGTAGGACTTTGCGGTGAGGTATTTTTTTAATAATGTTGAAAATACGATCAGGTTCTTTGCGGGGATAGTAAGCAGTACAGAAACCTACAGCACCCCGACCTGATCGTTCATGAGGCTGAAACATATCTGGATCAGCTGCTCCCAAAATATAAGTAACTTTTCCAGGCTTGACTCCACAGTTCACCATACGATTAGCAAACTGCGAACACATACATATAACTTTAGTAGAATGATTCATAACATAGGCAAATTCTTCATCACGCATAATTCCCTTCGGATGAGTGTACCAAACGAAGGATTTGCTATGTCGAAGTTCTGGATACATTCGTAAGCAGAGAGTGAAGTAGGAGTAGTGAGCAAAAAAGTATGCCTTGGAACGCGGTAGAGGGGGAAGATTAGGGGTATAAGAAAAAACATTTTTACCTTCGTAATAATAACCTGCACGTAAAAAGTAATACTTTCCAGGAAAATAATTTGCAATTTCTCTACAGATTGCCCCAAGAATCCAATTGACATCTCCTTTATTGATAATAAAAACTAAGTCATATTCATCATCTTCGTTACTATTTTTAGTAAATTGGTTAAATGAATCGCTAATCGTAGAGGAAGTCCAGTAAGGGATTTTATAATTATCTTGGTTTATTCTAAGAAGTACTTCTATACTAAGTGCCATCAGTTGATTTTTGGCTCTTATTAGTTTATTTTTCACGAAATTATACATAATATAGTACCTAATTTTTTTGGGCAACAATTAAGCAAGTCAAATAGTAATGACGTTTTTGTTTCATGGAAAGAAGCTTGCGGATTGATTTACCTATCAAGCCAGATAGATTAAAAGCTTCTCTGATAAGATGATCCAAATATATTTGATTAATATAGTCCTTTTTCACTACCTTAAAACCTACACTTTGAACCATATTTATAATAGTAGACATATTAAAAAATTGGACATGGGTTCTATCTTGCCAATGTGAGTAAATCAACTTGCTTTTATCCATTCCAGCAGTTATCTCGCAATTAGGTACGGTAAGAATAATATTTTTTTGACAAACCCTATAGTATTCTTGCAAAGCTTTCTTAGGATTTTGCAAATGTTCTAGGGTTTCAAATGACAGTATTGTCTCAACACTATTATCTTCCCAATTCAGATTATCTGCCTCTGAAACAGAAAATAAATTTGGCATTTCATGCCAGGTTGGATAAGTACATATATCGATTCCATCAAATAAGATTGAAGTATACGTCCATATTCGCCCATAGAAATATAACTACTATTTACTGCTAATAATCCCGGTAATGCTCGCGTATAATCTAAGGATTTTTCTGTTAATTGTTCACTAACAATTTCCTCGAAGCTTCGCCTTTCACGTTTTTGTCTTAAAAGATGCTTATAATGAGAAAAAGCGCGATCAATAGGATTTCTTAATAATGCAATTAACTTTACATTAGGCATTATTTCATAAATACGTTGAGGAACTCGTGGATCAGGCATATACGAGGGTGAAGCTTTCCCCCACATCTTATCCAACGGCGCACCCTGAAAAACTTCATTAGCAAAGTTTTCCCATCTTTTCTTAAAGTAATAGTCAGAGCTAAAAAAAGAAGTTTCTTTTTCAGGAATCATGTAAATTTCTGGATGAGGTTGAAGGTATTTAAAAAGAGATGTTGTCCCAGCCTTCATCGCTCCTATAATTATAAAATCTAGATGTTTTGTTTGCATATTTTTTGACTATAAAGTATTGCTAACTTGAAGGGCGACTCCCAAAGCATCAATATACTGTTGAGTAACAGTTTCCAAAGTAAACTGTTCAAGCCAACCTGAATCAACGGATTTGGCGTCGCCAGATAACACTTTCAAAATTGCTTGTGCCATTTCATTGCTATCACCTACTGGCACTAAATAACCATACTTGCCATTGTCTAGAATCTCAGCCGAACCACTGGGACAGTCTGTCGCCACTACTGGAGTTCCTAAAGCCATTGCTTCTATCAGCGTATTTGACAACCCCTCCCAAATGGAAGATGACACAAAAACTGCTGCTTGTGCAATATAAGGATAGGGATTCTTCTGAAAACCAGGTAGTGCCACATCGGCGTCTAAGTCCAACTCATCAATTAGAGTAGTGATTTGAGGATCGGGTGTATCCCGCACCTCTCCCAAAATCATTAGTTTGGCAGGTCGAACCTGCCGTACTTTAGCAAAAGCCCGAATTAGTGTAGGGAAGTCTTTTTGCTTAGTCAGTCTTCCTATTCCTAAAATAACCGGAGGTTGTCCTGATGTAAACCAAGGGTGTTCCAGAGGTTCCTTTGCCCTTGCCAAAATCAGGGGCGTTATTGTTGGATTATAGATTACTTGGATACGATTCAAGGAAAGACCCGTCATCTGAGATAAATCCGTGGCTACTCCTTTAGACACAGCTATTATACCATCAGTCCAAGGGTAGGTTAGTCGCGCCGCCAGAGATTTAAAACGCCACCTCAATTCAACGTCGTGTTGGGCTTCAACAGAAAGGGTATTAGCCTCACGTACTACTACCTTAGTCGCTACTCTTGTCAGTCGCTTTGCCAATACTGCGCGTTCATTACTGTAGTGTGTTGTTGCTAATAAACCAGCAGGCTGTTCTTGTCGCAGATAATGCATCAGCTGAGGTAGACCCACCCCATCTCGTAACCTGGAAGATTTCAAATCTACAATACGCACTTTGGGCGATACATCTGATAAATAAGGTCCTCGCTTGTAATTGAGTACTATATCAACTTTAAGTCCCTGGTGGACAAAGCTATTTGCCAAATTGACTATGACCCGTTCGGCTCCACCACCATAAAGACCATGTAGATAAAAAGCAACATGAGGTGATATTTTTAGCATTATTATTTTCTCTTTATCTGATAGAAATGGTTTTCTATGGTTGGTCGTACTAAAATCGATAAAACCTCTTAAATAACTTAACATTATTCTAGCAATTATCGGCATTCACTTGTAAAAATTATTCAAGATACGCAATTTATTTTCCTAAAATTTGATTGGGGAGCATCCCAATTTGGCACGTTGGCTCTTTGAATAGGGCTGAAACCCTTGTAATTGCGTTACTTTAGGTAATGCTTTGTCCAAAAGAGGATGCTCCCCATTAACAAGTCTTTGGGATTTGATTTAATTTCCTCGAAAAAACCGATAAAAAAACACTCTTCTGGATAATAAGCTTTCCAATTTTGTATAGTTCGTAGATAATTGCCTTTTATCCGAGAATTCTTGTAGTTGAAATTTTCTATAAATTCTGTGTCAAACTTTACATTTATTTAATTTTTTAAATATTTTACTGCATCTTTTTTACTTTAAACTAGACTAGGACGGCTCATAATTTACTGGATAGCTATACCCAAAACATCCAAATATTGTTCAGTGGCACTTTCCAAGGTAAACTGCTCAAGCCATGCCGGAACGACTGACTTAGAGTCACCAGATAACACACCCAAAAGTGCTTTAGTCATTGTCTCAATATCCCCCAGGGGAACCAGTAAACCATACTTTCCGTTATCCAGAATCTCCACGGGTCCACTCGGACAGTTTGTAGAAATCACTGGAGTTCCGACCACCATAGCTTCTATCAGTACATTCGGCAAGCCCTCCCAAGCTGACGACAATACAAAAACTTTAGCTTGCGCCATATAAGCATAGGGATTGTCACTAAATCCCACCATAGTAACATCTTCTTCTAATCCCAGCTCACGAACTAGATTATTAAGTTTTTGTCGTTCCGGACCTCTCCCCACGATTACTAATCGACAGGGTTGCACCTGTTGCACCTGAGAAAAAGCTCGGATGAGGGTTGAAAAATTTTTCTGTTTGTTCAATCGCCCTAATCCTAAAATTACAGGAGGCTCTCCCTTGGCAAACCAAGGATGTTCTACAGGTTCTTTTGCCTTCTTCAAAACTTCCGAAGTATTCACTGGGTTATAAATTACTCGAATTCGTGATTGAGAAAGACCAGTAACTTTAGAAAGATCATTAGCTACGCCATGAGAAACAGCTACAATCCCATCTGCCCACGGATAAAATAATCGCGCCAAAATAGGAGACCAGCGCTCACTGTCTTTTTGATGTCGTGCATGAATAGAAAGAGTATTCCGTTCAGATACAACTACCCTTGTAGACACGCCAGCTAGACGCTTCGCCCATATTGCTATCTCATTATTGTAGTGCAAAGCTGAAAGAAGAGCTACAGGTTGCTCCTGTCTCAGGTAACGTGCCAATTTTGGAAGACCACTCAGTAAACGGGGGTCTTTGAGATCCACAATCCTAACTTCAGAAGGCACCTGCGCTAAATAGGGACCTTCTACTATATTCAGGACTAAGTCTACCTTCACTCCTCGTTCGACAAAGCCACTTGTCAGATTCACCATAACTCGTTCAGCTCCACCACCGGAAAGCATCCGTAGGTAAACAGCGATGCGAGGTTGAGTTTCAAGCATAGGGAGAATTTTTTTGGGTCTATCTTGGCTAATTATAATGCCTTTGTGAAAACTGGAGTTTAAACTCCATGCCAAACCACACCATATCTGGTGAGTTAACTGGACGATTTTGGCAAAATAGCTCTATCTGTGATATGAGTCTAAAGTCCAATGAAAATCGAGTTTTTGCGGACTTGCCACCATTGTCTACCTTCAAGCAATGTCTCACTTCCCGGCTTTAAGTCAATGATTGCTTAAGTTAGCTGTAACTTTTGTGTTAGTCTTGACAAAAATATGTTATGCTGCATGGTAATTAAATTTATCTAATGTTAATTATTCAACTATGCAATTAATGCATCCAGGTCTTAAAGACCTGCTTTTAATCAATCAATATGTAGCGAATAAAAAAATAATTTTTTTATCAATTGAAACTCCTCTACCCAATTTATTTAAAAAGATTACCCAGTTAATTCCTAGTTACTCCATAGGATTACAAATTCGACGGGAGTATCGTCATATTTCAATGGGATTAAGAGCCTTTAAACTGAAAGACATTGATATAATTTTTGTATTTGAAATATACAATCAGCATTTATTGGCTGTTCTACCTTTACTGGCATTCAGGGGGAAAGAGGTATTGATTAGCTTACATGGTAATCAACAATTTGCCATGAACAGTCGGATCAAGTTTTGGGGATTACTTTATTTAAAAAAATATTTGCAATTTTTCAATAACTTAAAAGTTATCTTATTTGAAATTGATGATAATGTTATTCCGGAGAAATTTCGTTTACCTGCTGCGTCAAAAGTAATTATCCCTCATCCAATTATCAGCGAGGCAACTCCTCGGTTGAGAGCAGGAGAACGATTGCCTGTAGACGCCAAAATAAAACTTGGTGTCGTTGGCATGATTCGGCAAGATAAACCGATATCAAAATTAATTGGAATATTGCAGGATTATGTAGCCGCGAATGAACAAAAATGTGAGCTAATGATTGGTACACCCTTTGGGCAAAAACCTGATTATTTAGATCAATTAGGAGTAGCCCTTTATGATACCACCAAAGAAGAGGACTATATCAGTGTCTTAAAACAGATTGATATTTTGGTTATTCACTATGACAAAGATCGTTATTACTACCGAACCAGTGGTGTGATTAGCGATGCGGGATCTTGCGGGTGTTATATAATTGCCTCTGACTATCCAGTTATTAAGCATCAAGTGAATTGGCCTATCCAGATTGGTTCAACATTCTCAAATTTTGACGAAATTGGTTCCCTGATTAATCAAGCCATCACTCACATTCGCGAGAAAGGGCAGGATAATCACGGGATTTGGCGAGAACAACGAACCGCAGAAGCGATCGCGAAAATCCTCTTTCCCAACAACTCAGAACAAAACCGGAACCCCTAAAAGTCGTCTTCCTCTTCATCGGCTTCATTTACTGAATTCTGGCGCAATCCTCCCGGTAACGCAGCAATAATTGCATCCAGAACCCTGGAAACCGGGATCACCTCAATATCCATATCTGGTAACACTTGACCCTTGGGAACGATCGCGCGTTTAAATCCTAACTTGGCGGCTTCCTTCAAACGCAGTTCCATCTGCGACACCAGACGCACCTGTCCTCCCAACCCGACTTCGCCAATTATCACCGTGCGTGGATCAACCATGCGATCGCGAAATGAAGCCACTACCGCAATGGCAATCCCCAAATCAGCAGCCGGTTCTTCGACTCCCAACCCACCCGCCGTGGCGACATAAGCATCTAATTTAGATAGGGGAATCCCCACCCGTTTTTCCAATACCGCCAAAATTTGCTGTAATCGACTATGATCCACGCCAGTGGTTGAGCGACGCGGTGCCCCATAACTAGCTGGGGAAACCAACGCCTGTAACTCAAGTAAAATCGGACGAGTCCCCTCACAAGCCACCACCGTCGCCGTACCGGGACTCATTTCATCCCGATTACCCAAAAATAACTCCGACGGATTCAGCACCTCCTGCAACCCCTTATCCACCATTTCAAAAATACCGATTTCGTGGGTGGCGCCAAAACGATTTTTTACCGATCGCAGCAGACGATGGGAGGCAAAGCGATCGCCCTCAAAATACAATACCGTATCCACCAAATGTTCCAGCACCCTCGGTCCTGCGATCGCACCTTCTTTAGTTACATGTCCGACAATGAATAACGTAATATTCGCCCGCTTTGCCACCTGCATCAGGGCTGAGGTACATTCTCGCACTTGCGCCACGGAACCGGGCGCCGAGGTTAACGCGGCAAAGTACAGCGTCTGGATACTGTCAATTACCGCCACTTGGGGTTTGAGCGACTCCAACTCCCGTAATACCTCTTCTAAGTCTGTCTCTGGCAAAACATACAGGTTTGGCTCTTGCTCCCCTGAGGTGTTATCCCCATTCGCCGTTTTCGATTTTGCCGACTTCCCCCGCTTTTTGGGCGCACCATTATTCGTCTGCTCAATATTATCTGTCTCTTCCTGAATCGGAGGAGCACAAACACCTAGCCGGGAGGCTCGCAGTTTCACCTGTTGTCCCGACTCTTCAGCACAGACGTAAAGGATACGATGCTCCTGTGCCAGTTGATTTGCCACCTGTAGCAGCAACGTGGATTTGCCAATCCCTGGATCACCGCCAATCAACACCAAGGAGCCAGGGACAATCCCTCCCCCCAGCACTCGATCCAGTTCACTATACCCGGAAGCAAATCGGCTCTGGACATTATTGGAAATTTCTGAGAACTTAAGTGAGGATCTAGGTTGAGCGCGTCCAGAGGTAGGAGACGGAGTGTAGGCACGGGCATTTGATTGCCTTCCCCCACTTCTCATGTTGGCAGTCGTTGACAGCATACTCTCCTCTAAGGAGTTATACGTGCCGCAGGAGGAGCATCTGCCGAACCACTGGGAGTGTTCCGCCCCACATTGATTACAAACATAGATGGATTTAGTTTTAGGCATCCTGATCTTAAGGTGCTAGGAATTTTCAATAATTAAACTAATCTTAAAAAGCCGTAAGAAAATGTCAGATTGAACGGTTATAGCTTAAAAAAGCTTCGTATAACGTTATATCTTAGAGATAAGCTACTGATAAATTAACACTTCGTTGACCGTAAAATAGGAGTCTTGAATCAATTGGAAACTCATAAGGAAAAAATTCTGGTTGTCGATGATGAAGCGAGTATCCGCCGGATCTTGGAAACTCGCCTGTCGATGATTGGCTACGATGTCGTCACCGCCGCCGATGGGGAAGAAGCCTTAGAAACCTTCCGCACCAGTGAACCCGATTTAGTGGTGTTAGATGTGATGATGCCCAAGCTGGATGGCTACGGCGTCTGTCAAGAGTTGCGAAAGGAATCGGATATCCCCATCATCATGCTAACGGCATTGGGTGACGTTGCCGACAGAATTACTGGGTTAGAGTTGGGCGCGGATGATTATGTGGTCAAGCCCTTTTCTCCGAAAGAGTTAGAAGCTCGGATTCGTTCCGTGTTGCGACGGGTTGATAAGGTAGGTGCTTCCGGGATTCCCAGTTCTGGGGTAATCCATGTCGCCAGTATCAAAATTGATACGAATAAACGACAGGTTTATAAGGGAGACGAGCGGATTCGGCTCACGGGGATGGAGTTCAGTCTCCTGGAGTTATTAGTTAGTCGCTCTGGAGAACCATTTTCTCGGTCGGAAATTTTACAGGAGGTGTGGGGGTATACTCCAGAACGCCACGTCGATACCCGTGTTGTCGATGTTCATATTTCCCGACTGCGAGCCAAGCTCGAAGATGATCCGAGCAATCCGGAGTTGATTCTCACCGCACGGGGGACTGGGTATTTATTCCAACGGATACTGGAATCGGGGGAGGAGTGAATTTTGAGTGTAGAGACGTAGCATTCTACGTCTGAATTTTGAGTTGTTTTATGGGGTTTGTGCAACCGACGCTTTAGAGATAATGGCTAAACCTGATCAGAATTCTGTGTTGCGACAATTGCCGTTTGTTGTTGGGGGATTAGGCGGGACACTATTGTTGATTAATCGCTTGCTGACCCCCCAACTTACGGAATCTCAGGCGCGTTCAGACGCACTGGGGGTTATTCTCAGTGCCATATTGATTTTGACAGGTTTACTGTGGCAGCAGGTGCAGCCGCGCTCGCCGGATGCTGTAGATTTGATTGGCTCACAAGGGTTTGAACTTGCACCTGAGTTACCAGAGGCGGTGAAAACAGAACTGGCTTGGGCGTCACATTTACTATTGACCAATACCGTGACGCGATCGCTCGTTGTGTTTTATCAGGGGAGGGTGCTACTACGGCGGGGAGTATTGGGGGTGAACCCAGAGGTGAAACCGGGTGCTATCCTGAAGCGGGTTATCGAGCAACAAAAACCCGTTTACCTGGTTGACTTGAAACTGTATCCAGGGCGAATCGAATTTGACTACTTACCAGAAAATACCCAAGGACTCATCTGTCAACCTCTGGGTACTCAGGGTGCTTTAATCTTAGGCGCGAATGCTCCCCGCAGTTACACCAAACAAGATGAGCGCTGGATTGAGGGTCTAGCTGATAAACTAGAAAACACGTTGAGTCAGTCAGCACGGTTGAACGTCAACAGTTAGGATCGTCATTTGTCATTTGTAAGGCTTTGAGTTCTTTGTACCAACTTGATATCGTTAAATTTAGATGTCTTTAACTGTGCTCTACTGGATATTAATTGCCCTGATGCTAGTGGGTGTCGTGGGTGCTGTAGTCCCTGGTCTTCCTGGTTCTAGCTTAATTGTCGTGGCAATTTTAGTCTGGGGATTTGTCAAAGGGTGGAGTGCGATAATTTTGGCGTTAGTTGTTGCTGTTGTGGTATTGCTCCTCAGTGTCGGCATTGATTTTTTAGCCACCTACTGGGGAGCAAAACGGGCAGGGGCGAGCAAGTGGGGGCAAATTGGTGCGATTATTGGGTTAGTCGTAGGGTTTTTAGGGCTACTCCCAGCTTTACCTGTGGGAGGTCCTCTGTTAGGTATTTTAATCGGTCCTCTGTTAGGAGCGTTTATCGGCGAGTTTTTATCCCGCCGTCAGTTGGAATTAGAGTCACGGTTAAAGGCGGCGTTCAAGGCGAGTTTGGGGATTGTGGTGGGTTCGCTGGTGGGGAATCTAATTCAGGGCGCATTGGCGCTGGCGACGGTTATTGTATTTGTGTTTACTACCTCTCCCCCCGGAGTTGCAGGTTAATCGAGCTAAAGGGGTGAATGTCAACGAGAGTAGGTTGGGTTGAGCAACGAAACCCAACTTATCTGGTTAGCTGGAATATTACGTGCTTTCCCTGACATGCTCCCAGCTAAAGCCCTTGTCATTGGTGTTAACTTAAGTTATAAACCTTTAGTCTCGTTTCCAGCTTTTAGTTAGCGGCTGAAGCGGCTCATGAAGGGAGGCAGAGCCTTCCAAGGAGCATTCCCTTCTCAGACCTGGGAACGAGGATGCCCTACTTACCAAATTTCAGGTAATAAAGACATGGGCTTAGACATGGGTTCTTGGCAATGTTGTTCAGACGTTTGCTCAAATTTTCTAGCGTAAATCACTTGAGTTAATAGCTGCCAAGCTTTCCGAGAAAACAGAGCGGGAAATAGCAGGGTAAAAGCGTCAGAAAATTTTCCTTGCTTGAAGCCAACTAAACTCCAGTACAACGTCAAAAAATCCTGAATATCTTGAAGCGGAGGAAGAGAGTGATGATACTTGGGATGGACAAATCTATAAATTTTTTCTTTAATCGAGATATGCTTTTGCAGGCGCTGTTGTAGGGAAAACTTGAGATGATTCCCTTGATGCCATAATGTCCGGTAGGCTAAATGCTGATTAACCAGGATGGCATCTCCATATCGGGCAATTTTCACCCACGAGTCAATATCATCGTAGTTCACTTCAAAGCTAGAATCCCAACCGCCTGATTTACAAAAGGCATCTTTGCGAAAGGCAACTTGTACAGGTGTACCAAAGGGCAGTTGCTCTAGAAGCATCCGATAATGAATCTCAGACTGAGGCACATAATCAATTGGAGCATCGCTAATTGGTTGGGTGCGTGTTATTTCTCTACCCTTCTCGTTGACTTGTATTGCTTGACAGGAACAGAGAACCGCTTGGGGATACCTGGCGATCGCGTGGGTCAATTCCTCGATACAATTGGGGGCAAGATAGTCATCATCATCAATAGGTTTAATCCAATCCCCTTGAGCTAACCTAACGGCGGCGTTCATCGTGGCGCAATGTCCCAAGTTAACCGGATTGCGGTGATAAACCACGCGATCGCCTAGACTACGGATGTATGCCTCTGTACCATCTGAGGAACCATCGTCAGCAACAATCACTTCACAGGGTAAGGTTTGTGACAATGCTGATTCAATGGCTCGTTGCAACAGAGACAACCGATTATAGGTGGTAATGACAATAGTAAATTTAAACACAATGCAAGACCCGCCTCGACTTAAAGACCATTATCTAACAGATTTTATTAAATTCCTATAAAGTTTCGATAAAGATTTAGGTATTTCTCAGGATGCATTGTTGGGAAACTTGATCTATCTTTTCCTCTAGAAGAATTTAGGTTATAAAACAGTGTATATATGTTAGGGTACTGATATTTTAACGATTAAATAATAGATTAATGTTTTTTTATCGACTTAGTATCCACAATTTTTATAAAAAAATCAGCACTAGGTATTAATTGATTTCCCGTCTTTCAATTGTAGTGATCGACTTACTACTGAATTCCCTGGGACAAGGGATAGGGCAGCAGAAGAAGCAGGGGAGGAGGGAATTAGAGTTCTTTGGGGGTAGGTGTGACTTAACCCTAACCGATTGAAGCCTAGCATAAGAATCCCCACTCAGAATCTTCAATTTGAGTGGGGTGCGTTCAATACAACAGGGAAACCCATCTTTAATGCGGGAAGGGGACTCCCGTTATACCGAAGGTTAGCGGGAGGGGAATTGCCGCCAACATTGAAATTGATCGATAGCGAATCATTGTTTTCAGGATTGGTATTCATAGCCGTCTGCCTTATGAATAGTTCTC